>CAMBGL010000093.1 GCA_945866155.1 Bifidobacterium breve | reverse complement strand
GGCAGTGCTAATCCTTTAGCAGCCGAAGCAACAGCGAGTGCGAGTGCAAGGTCGGCAGCGGGCTCACCCATTTTCATTCCGCCAACTGTTGCTGCATAAACATCGCGACCACCAATTTTTATTGCTGCGCGAAGTTCTAGAACAGCGAGGGTCATTGATGTGCGAGCAGAATCTAATCCACTGACAACTCGACGTGCGTTACCAAAATCATTATCGCGACCTTGACTCACAAGTGCCTGAATCTCAGCGAGTAGGGGCCTGCGACCTTCGAGAGTCACAGTTACACAAGTTCCTGGTACTGGTTCTGCATGGCGAGATGTAAATAAACCTGTTGGATCTAAAACACTTGTGATTCCGGTATCGCTGAGTTCGAAGCAACCAACTTCATCACTTGCTCCAAAACGATTCTTGATTGCGCGAATCAAGCGCAGACGAGAATGACGCTCTCCTTCAAATTGAAGTACGACATCGACAATATGCTCGAGCAGACGCGGACCTGCAATTGAGCCATCTTTTGTCACATGGCCAACCAATAAAAGAGTTATATCTCGATCTTTACAGATACGAATCAATGCACCAGCAACTTCGCGCACCTGAGTAACCCCACCGGGTGCACCATCTGCAGCGGCACTTCCAATTGTTTGAACACTGTCAATAATAAGGAGTTGTGGCTTTACCGAATCGATATGTGAAATAACTGCGCCAAGATCATTTTCAGAAGCAAGAAATAATTGTGGATCTATTGCTTTGATGCGTTCTGCGCGTAGACGAACTTGTGAAGCAGATTCTTCACCACTTACATATAAGACTGGAATAGAACGTGATGCAGTTTGTGCAGCCACTGCAAGTAACAGTGTTGATTTACCAACACCTGGTTCTCCCGCAACAAGAATTGCAGCCCCTGGAACTAAACCGCCACCGAGTACGCGATCGAGTTCAGAGACACCTGTTGGTTTTGCACTTGCAGCAGAGAGATCAACATCGCCAATAGGGGTTGCTTTATGAGTTACCGCCCCAGGAACAAGTGATAAACGCTTTGGCGCTGCAATCTCTTCAACGCTTCCCCATGCTTGGCATTCACCGCAACGGCCAACCCATTTTTGTGAATTCCAACCACATTCCGTGCAACGGAAGGGATCTTTTTCAACTTTGGCCATAGGTAGAGCCTAGAGCGAATTGCTTACTTCTGTGCAGCCAGAGTTGCGGGATGTTGGATAACGAAGAGGGGGAGCGAACGCTTCTGCGCATCAAGAATTCCAGCTATGCGTGCATCGCAGTGTTTAGCCAAGATTGCATAAGCGCCATCGCCCATCAAGGCCATGAGTTCAGCTTTATTAGAAATATAAACGGGTTCACTTCCAACATGTGCCTCAGTATTACTCGTGCAATACCAATCGAAATCATCTCCGCCATCGCCCCATGCAAGGCGCTCGTACTCACCAATAACGGTAATTGAATATTCACGTTCTCCAACTTCGCGAGTTTCAAAACTGCGACGAAGAGGTAATTGCCAACATACATCTGGTTTTGTATCTACGAAGTGAATATTTTTCTTCTGTGCAAGGTGGTGAAGTACGCAACCAAATGATCCAGTAAAACCTTCTGCTTCATATCCTTTTCGATTGAGGAAGATACATGAATCTTCAACGCGACGAGTTTTGCGTTCGTCATCTTCATCTTTTTCACTAATACGTAAATCTCCGCCAGCTTTCTTAGGGCGTGCTTCGTCATAAAACTGCCACATCTCGGGTGTTAGAAATGCTGCAGCTTTTTGAACACGAATCTCATCATCTTTATCTGAATACATCGCACCTTCAGTGCAACAACCAGCATTAGGTTGATCTTTGAATACTCCTTGGCAACCATTGCCATAAATACAGGTCCAGAAAGATGTAAGCCATGTGAGGTCGCATTTGAAAATACCATCTGCATCATTAGGATCGGCGAATTCAAGCCAATCACGTGCAAAGCCTGGCTTTATCTCGGACATAGTGGCAGAGCCTACGGGTTTACTCCGAAATACGCACATCCGTAGAAACGCATTCGATACTCTTACGTCATGAAAGTTGGAGTAATCGGTGCAGGGGTAATGGGTGAGGCCCTAGTTACTGCACTCATTTCTTATGGAGTAGTTGCCAAAGAGATCACAATCTCCGAGAAGCGTACTGATCGTGCAAATGAACTTGTATCTCGCTATGGGATAAGCGTCGAAGAGCTTGCTAAGAATGTTTCATCTAGTGAAATCCTTTTACTCGTTGTAAAACCTCAAGATATGGCTGGAGTTTTAGGTGAAATACGCGCAGATTTGAAGGCCACGACTACGGTCGTTTCATTTGCAGCGGGTAAGAAAATCGATTTCATTACAGCGGGATTAGGTGGTGCTACCCCTGTTATTCGCGTAATGCCAAATACACCAACTCTTGTTGGTGCTGGTATGGCTGCCATCTCCGTTGGTACAGGAGTTTCATCGGTGCATAAGGATTTTGTTGCCGGCTTCCTTGCTGCAACTGGAAAAGTTGTGCAAGTAAATGAAGATTTACAAGATGCCGTTACTGCAACTAGTGGATCAGGGCCTGCCTATTTCTTTGCCTTTGTTGAAGCGATGATTGAAGGCGCAATGGCACTTGGCTTATCCAAAGAAGTTGCAACCGAACTAACTGTTCAAACTTTTGTGGGATCAGCAAAATTACTTCAAGAATCAGGTAAGAGTGCAACCACCTTGCGCGAAAATGTAACGAGCCCAAATGGAACTACTGCTGCCGCACTTGCATCCTTTTCCGCCAACGATTTATCAAATCTTGTTAGTCAAGCAATGGAATCAGCACGAAATCGCTCTATTGAACTTGCTTAGTCCATTGTGAAAAAACTACTCGCAGTTCTTTTTGTGTTGCCACTCCTTGTTATGCCTACTTCTTTTGCTGCTCCAAAGAAAATTAGTGTTACATCTATGAAATTTATTGCAGATGCAGGAATGAATAATGATTTTGCAGGCTTGGTTCTATCTCAAAATAATATCGTTATCTTTGGTTCAAGCTCTGAACAATCAGGTAGTACTGCATTTGCGCGAGCAATAGATAGAGTGGGTAATCAGCAGTGGAAAATCTTATTAGATGCTGGTGCAGAGGAGATTGCCACAGCAGCAACTACTGATACAAGTGGCAATATTTGGATTGCTGGCTCATTTTCACCTACTGTGCCTCAGGTATTTGAAAGCGCAACCGTAACTCCCGCATTGAATCCCGACGAAGTAATCAACGAATCTGTTCAAGTGATTCGTGAGGATTTGGATTTTGTAGGAGTATGGAAAGTTTCTCCTCAAGGAGAAGTACTTACTAGTTTTAATTTGAAGATGGATTACCCAGCGCTAATAACTTCAATCGCAGTTGATAAGGATGGATTGAGTCTTGCTGGTCTTACAAATATTGGGAAAGGAAGTGTTGGCGTACTCCTAAATTGTTCCATTGCAGGAGTTTGCAGCACTCCAATATTTATAGGAACGAAAGATACGACCCTTGATGGAGTGGTTCGAACAGTCGATGGTGGCCAAGTAATTATTGGTAGTAGTTCTGAAATGATTCTTGATAAGAGAGTTCAAGGTTTGCGTGACGGGATTATTGTAGGTGTAGCTAAAACTGGAAAAATTTCTAAAGTCATTCGAAGTTCTGCCCCAAAAGCGAGCCGTAATTGGTCAGGCACAACAAGGACTTACTTCTTTGGTGGTGAGGTGATTACCGGCCAGAAGATCGAGAGTGCAGTAACAAAGTTTTCAAATACATTTGTACCTACCTGGACATATCGTTTTACTTCTACGGGGCCGGTTTTCAATGCTGTTGGTCCATCAAAATCGCACTATTCCTTCTTTGCATCTACCACTGCAATCACAAATATTTTAGGGTGGAATCCAAAGCGAGCTACTGGATTAGTTATAGCCTTCGACAGTAAAGGTGCACTTATGGGGGCATATAGCGCTTCTGCATTGACACAGCCACGTGCAGTGGCCTATTCGAAGGATCTAGGCCTCGTTGTTGCAGGTGTGAGCGGTGAGACCGTTTCGATTTTTCACCTCAATTCAAGGTAACCTAACCACCTTGCACCGGACTGGTGTAGATGAGATGTAGAGAGAGCGTGACATATGGGTTCCGTAATTAAAAAGCGACGCAAGCGCATGGCGAAGAAGAAGCATAAGAAACTTCTAAAGAAGACTCGCATTCAGCGCCGCAACGCCAAGTAATAGTTACGGCTTTAGCAAAGATAACTTGCCATTCACACTGGCAACTAAATATTTTACTTTCGACACAGTAACCCAGGCCATTCTCAATGGTTCTGGGTTTTGTGCTGTTGTGACTAGTTTGATTCCCGCAGGAGTTGCTTTGGAATAATCAAAGAAACAGATTCGACCCTCACATTCAAATGCGAGTTGCTTTCCATCAGAGACAATATTGGCTCCGGGAGTTCCAAAAGTGCCCCCTGAAGTCTGTGAAATATTGGCTGGCGCACCAAGTAATGCCCAACGGATATTTTCCACTTTAGGAA
>CAMBGL010000092.1 GCA_945866155.1 Bifidobacterium breve | reverse complement strand
ATTGCAGGAGCAGGAAATGTAGGTCGCGCTATTGCTCGCGAACTTTTAGACAATGGTCATCAAGTTTTACTTATCGATAGAGATCCAAAGGCTCTCAAATTAGAGAGCGTTCCCGATGCTGAATGGCTCATGGCTGATGCTTGCGAAATTACAGCTTTAGATAATGCAAAATTAGATACTTGCCAAGTCCTCGTGGCAGCAACTGGTGATGACAAGGTAAATCTTGTTACTTCCCTGCTTGCTAAAACTGAATATGGCGTGCCACGCGTTGTCGCTCGCATCAATCACCCAAAGAATGAATGGCTCTTTGATTCGTCATGGGGCGTTGATGTTGCAGTATCGACTCCACGAATAATCTCTGCCCTCGTTGAAGAGGCTGTCAGCGTTGGCGATGTTGTTCGACTCTTCTCATTCAAAAAGGGTCAAGCAAACTTAGTTGAACTCACTCTTCCTGATACTTCTTCTTGTATAGGAAAAACTGTTGAAGAGATTGAATTACCTGATGATGCAGCCTTGGCCGCCATTGTGCGAGATGGCCGTGTTATCACTGCAAAGGCTCACGATGTATTTGCTGCTGGCGATGAACTTCTATTCGTTGCCTCGTCTGCTGCTGAAGATAAAATCAAAGCCTGCTTTATCAGTAACTAATCAGCTTTTACAGTTGGAACTTTCTTCAAAATCATCCATGTACCCCACGCTGTTGCAATAAATAACGGGTATCCCATCGCAAGGTTTACAGTGCCGAGTAAGTTCACATTGCCACTTTTATAAATTGGATATTGCACAGCGATACGCCCAAAGAACATTGCGACCCAAAGCCAGCCCGCACGCATATATGCACGCTTGCGCTGCGGATTCTTTCGCCACAAGAAATTCTCTCCCAAAAGCGGGCCGAGAATAACTCCAATGATTGGCCATCCCGCCAAGTTAGCAATCAAATATGCACTTCCGTATGCCAAATTGGTGAGTAACTTAGGAATGTAGAAATCCGATGCATTGCCACTTCTATTTGCAAGGTATGCACAAAAGAGAACACCAATGAGCCCAGAGATCACATGCTGAATTGTGTCTCTCATCGCGAGTCGAATAATTGTTAGAACGATAGATGTTCCAATCGCACCATAGAGTGCGACTTGTAGATCATCAGAAATATTAAAAATGATGAGGAATAGAACGGCTGGCAAGCCTGAATCTAGTAATCCTTTTTTGCCACCGAGCGCGTCAAGAATCTTGGCTTTATCGTCTTGGTGTTCCATTAGCTCTCACTCTTTATGCCAGTTGAACCAAAACCACCATCACCGCGTCCGGAGCCAGGAAGTTCACGGACTTCAACAAAATTAGCGCGCTCTACTTTTTGAATCACTAGTTGTGCAATTCGGTCACCGCGTTTGAAAGTTATAGAATCTTTTGGATCATGATTGATTAGGATGCATTGCAATTCACCGCGATATCCTGCATCAACGGTGCCTGGTGCATTGACCATCGTGACACCGTGTTTGATTGCAAGGCCAGAACGTGGGTGGACAAAGGCTGCATAACCATCAGGTAGCGCAATTGCGATTCCAGTTGGAACAAGGCATCGCTGCCCCGGGGCAATAGTTACATCAACTCGAGTCACAATATCTGCGCCCGCATCGCCGCCTTTGGCATAGCTTGGTAGAGGTACGCCTGGATCTAAACGAGTAATCAGGACTTCAACAGAGTGCTTCATGGATTAATTTCAAACTCCGGATCAACAAAGGCGAGAAGTTCAGGGTGCTTAGAAATATATTCTAAATACTCTTTTGGTGCATTATCTAAGAAGTGATTCATCGGGACTATGACAAAGAGTGCGGCAGCCCTAACAGCAATCTCGCCATCAGGTGAGTTCAATCGGCCTTCGGCTTCGCAATAAACCTTGCGACTTACTTGCCCAGTTATTCGTGCCGAAATATGTAGCGTTGATTCCATTGGAACCGGACGCAAAAAATCTGTTTCAAGGCGCGCAGTAACTGCTGGTGCGCGCAATAGCCACATTAATTTTCCAAGTGCTTCATCGAATGCCAAGGAGAGCAATCCACCGTGAGCAAGACCTGGTGCACCTTGATGATTTTCTGAGACAGTAAATTCAGCGGTGAGATCAACACCATTACCTGCGTGTGCAACTAAATGAAGACCAGTTGGGTGTAACTCTCCGCAACCAAAGCAATGTCCAAAATGAGATGGAATTTGTGAACCAATGGGTGGAGCCTTTGGATGGCGCTCAGGGATCATCGCACCTTTAGGAGCGCTTGTACTTGCAACCCTACTCATAGTGCAAGGTTACTCGATGAGTATCCGATAACGTAAGACCTATGGAATATAGAGAAGTGATAAGCGCCCCACTATGGCTAATCGCATTCGTTTATTTCATTTTTCTCTCAATGGTGCTCTCAATCTGGGCTGCATTGGGTGATACCCCGGCGTTAGTTACATTCATCGTTCTAACAATTGCCCTTGTGCTCATTTACCAAAAAACAAAATTAGTCATTGAAGTCGATGCGCAAGAATTACGAGTTGGGCCAGCACGAATAGAGAAAAAATATATTGGTCAGTGTGAAAATTTAGATGCACCATCATTCAAACTTGTACGAGGACGCAACGCCGATCCTGCTGCTTATCTAGGAATTCGATTTTGGCTACCTACGGGAATCACAATGCAAGTGAAAGATTCTCGGGATTCAACACCGTACTGGCTAATAACAAGTAAGCGCGGCCAGGAATTGACCGCGCTACTCAACAGATAAATCTTTTACGCACATTCCTTACAAACAGCTTTAGCGCCTTCGCCACGTGCTAGTTGTGTAATGTGATGAACTAAGAAACAACGTGAACATGCAAATTCATCAACTTGCTTTGGAACAACGCGCACTGCTAACTCTTCACCTGATAGATCTGCACCAGGAAGCTCTAGAGTTTCAGCTGCTTCTGCTTCATCAATATCAATCTGACCGGATTGAGCATCGACTCGTTGGGCTTTTAGTTCTTCTAACGACTCTTCATGGAGTTCTTCATCCGTTTTTCTGGGGGTGTCGTAATCTGTTGCCACTGCTCTCACCTACTCTCGTATCGATTCATGGAAGAAAAACTTCTCCCAACGGGCGCACTATGGCCTATTTAGAGATTCCCTGCTTGATACAACAGTCGGCGTGTCGCTTATATTCCATAATCAGCGCACTATTTGCGCAATTTGCTCCGCTAATCCGCCATCTACGCGTGCATGGATAGCAGTTCCCTCTGGGAGATATTCCTCACTCAGGATCTCTCCATGTTCATGAATGGCGTGAACTAAGTCTCCGCGCTCATAAGGAATTGTCGTTGTGATTTCAATTTTCGGACGAGGAAGCGAACTCTCGATTGCATGAACGAGTCCTTCAATTCCAAAACCTGTACGCACTGAGAATGCATAACTATTTTTCTCTTTGCGCAAAATTGCCATCACAACTTCAGGGTCTGCAATATCTACTTTATTGATTGCAATAATTTCAGGGATATCTCCCCCGCCAATATCCATAATTACTTCGCGAACAGCACGTATCTGCTCAAATGGATCTGAATGCGAACCATCTACAACATGGACAATGAGATCAGCGCCAGAGACCTCTTCTAGTGTGGATTTGAATGCATCAATGAGTTGGTGAGGAAGATGGCGAACGAATCCGACAGTATCTGAAAGCGTGTAGATACGACCATCACTAGTTTGAGATTTGCGCACCGTTGGATCAAGTGTTGCAAAGAGTGCATTCTCAACTAGAACCCCAGCATTTGTGAGCCTATTGAGTAGCGATGACTTACCCGCATTTGTATATCCTGCAATTGCAACGGATGGGATATTGAAGCGACGACGCTCTTGACGCTTTGTATCGCGGGAGACTTTCATCTCTGCTATCTCGCGACGTAGTTTTGCCATCTTGTCGCGAATGCGTCGACGATCAGTTTCAATCTTTGTCTCACCAGGTCCACGTCCACCGATACCGGCACCACCTGCTGCGCGACCACCTACTTGGCGCGAGAGTGAATCACCCCAACCACGAAGACGCGGTAATAAGTATGCAATCTGTGCAAGTTCTACTTGTGCTTTTCCCTCTTTACTCTTTGCATGCTGAGCAAAAATATCGAGAATAAGTGCGGTGCGATCAACAACCTTTACCTTCAACTTTTCTTCTAGTTGGCGCAATTGTGAAGGAGATAATTCACCATCGCAAAT
Organism: Bifidobacterium breve; assembly: GCA_945866155.1. Classification (GTDB taxonomy): domain Bacteria; phylum Actinomycetota; class Actinomycetes; order Nanopelagicales; family Nanopelagicaceae; genus Planktophila. The sequence goes on along the minus strand of CAMBGL010000092.1, from coordinate 321 downwards.
AACAGTGTCAGCGCCAGTGGATGCAACAACTTGTCGCAGTTCCACTACTTTTCCAGAACCAATATATGTTGCAGGATCTGGTTTATCGCGGCGTTGAATAAGTCCATCTAAAACTTCTGATCCTGCAGTCTCTGCAAGTGCCCTCAACTCTGCAAGTGAATTCTCTGCCATCTCTGCTGTGCCCTCAGTCCAGACACCAACGAGTACAACTCGCTCTAGTTGTAATTGGCGATATTCGGCATCGGAAATATCTTGAAGTTCTGTTGAAAACCCTTTGACACGGCGAAGTGCATGGCGATCAGCTAAATCTGGTTGTGACGT
>CAMBGL010000091.1 GCA_945866155.1 Bifidobacterium breve | reverse complement strand
TGATCCAATGTCATTTACTGCAATTACAGGTGAGGTTGTCAAAATGCTCCGTAGGGATAGATGAGTAGTAGGTACCAAATCGGTCGATTTGGATTGGAGGCAAAGAATACGGGTGGGTGATATGCAGGGTCAATTCCGTGCGGGAATCTATCTACTTCCACCTATCGACTATAGGATTCTTAGAATTATGAAGCGTTATCGAGAATTACTGGCCACGCGCTTCGTCAAATCACTCATCATCAGCGCATTTCCCGCTCGCGTTGCCTACGGGATGATTGGGCTCTGTATTTTTTTCAAAGTCGAACGTGAGACCAATTCAATTGCTATTGCCGGCCTTGCTATCGGACTCAATGGAATTACTGGCGCTCTCACTGCCGGAATACGTGGATCAATGTTAGATCGATGGGGACAGCGCTGGCCACTCCGTATATTTGTACCATCCTATGCACTGCTAATTCTTGCTCTCAACACAATGCATTCACAAAATCTCATTTTGATTACTGCATTCATTCTAGGTATGACTGCTCCCCCAATAAATATTTCGGTAAGACCTCTATGGGTAGATATTGTTCCAAGAAGTTCACTTCGTACTGCATACGCACTCGATACAGTCAGTATGAATTCAGCTGTCGTACTTGGCCCAATCCTTGCGACAACACTTTCTCTCTCATCGCGTCCAGAGTTTGCACTTATTGTTGCAGCCTTCTCAATGGCTCTTGGCGGTGGCGCTTTAGCAATTCATCCAGTATCAAATGCATGGATTCCTGAAAAGAAGGATAAAGGACAAGGTGCTCTCATAAAGAACCGAGCAATCCAACTTTTGATGTTAGAAGGAATCTTTATTGGTATCGGTTGGGGTGCTTTCAATATTGCCATTCCCGCTTTTGCAACAATAGAAGAAGTTCCATGGCGCACTGCCTGGATTCTTGCTTCACTGGGAGTTGCAACAGTTATAGGTGGAATTCTTGGTGGTCTAGTTTCAAATAAGGTCTCTTCGCTCATTTCATGGCGTCGCATTTACTTGATATGGGCAACCCTAACTATTCCCCTTGCTTTTACTTATCCTGGCTGGAATATGGCAATTCTTGGCGCAGCGATTGGACTTGTTTCAGGTGCTGGTCAAGTTTTCTACTTTGAAGTACTTGAAGCAGTTCGCCCTAAAGGTTCACAAGCATCATCACTTGGTTGGATTTGGACAGTTGAAGGAACATTTATGGCATTTGGGGCAGCCTTTAGTGGTTGGATCTGTGAAAACTACTCACCGCGATATGCATTGGCACTAACAACGCTCATGACTCTCGTTGGATTATTAGTCATATTTATAGGGTGGCAACGCTTTCAACCAGCGAATAAAATTCCAACAGTTGAAGAAGATCTCAATGCGCAGCTTGATTCCACGTCTGACCAATACCAGCACTGACATCGAGTGGCGCACGCAATGGATAAGCACTTCCCATTTCACGACGTACTAAAGTAGAGAGAACTTCTTCTTCCCCCGCAACGACTTCCAAAATCAATTCATCGTGAATTTGAAGCAATAGTCGAGATTTCAAATTTTCTGCATCAATTGCACTCTGCACCTTAAGCATCGCCATTTTTATGATGTCAGCAGCGGAACCCTGGATGGGAGCGTTGAGCGCCATACGTTCTGCAACTTCACGACGCTGGCGATTGTCGTGCATCAAATCTGGAAGGTAGCGACGACGTCCCATCACGGTTTCCGTATAACCAACTTTTCTTGCCTGATCCACAACAGTCGTTAGATAGTCGCGAATACCACCAAAGCGTTGAAAGTATTTATCCATCAATTCTTGCGCAGCAGGTGGAGTGATATCTAGCTGCGCAGATAGACCGTAGGAAGATAATCCGTATGCAAGTCCATACGACATCGCCTTGATCTGTCTGCGCATCTCAGGATCAACATCTGCTGGCTTGACTCCAAATATTTCTGCAGCGATTGTTGCATGTAAATCTTCACCTGATTCAAATGCTGCTAACAAATGCTCATCATGAGATAAATGAGCCATGATTCGCATTTCAATCTGGCTGTAATCAGCTGTTAGAAGTGCGCCGTATCCCTTACCTGCAATAAAGCAGTCACGAATAGTGCGTCCCTCTTCACTTCGTACTGGAATATTTTGCAGATTTGGACCAGTTGATGAGAGGCGACCAGTTGCTGCAACTGTTTGTTGGAAATGGGTATGGATACGGCCATCATGTGCAATCTCTGCAATTAGTCCTTCGACTGTTGTTCCGAGTTTTTTTGTCTCTCTGATTCGAAGTAGTGAGCGAAGTAGAGGGTGGCCGCTCTTTTCGAAAAGCCAATCAAGTGCTTCGGCATCAGTTGTGTAGCCAGTTTTTATCTTCTTTGTTTTTGGCAATTTCAATTCATCAAAGAGCACGACTTGTAATTGTTTAGGGGAAGCCACATTGAATTCGTGACCAACTGCATCATGGGCGGCTTTCGTCTCTTTCTCAACCTCTTTTTCAAAGAATGTCGCGAGTTTCTCTAGCGCTGGGCGATCTACCGCTACTCCCACCGATTCCATCTGCGAGAGCAATTGCGAAATGGGTAATTCCATCGTCGTAAAGAGTTGCGTCAATCCGCGATCTTCTAACTCACGAGTGAGGGCAGCACGCAGGATAAAGAGAGACCTAGCCGATGAGAGAAGTTCTTGTTCGGGATCAGAGAAATTGATCTGTGTTCCATCGCCCCAGCGCTCCAACAAGTCTGTGAGTTCTGGAGTACGCACACCTGGATTTACTAAATATGCTGCAATTGCTGTATCAAAAATCAGTCCTTGCATGCCGTTGATACGTGCCAAGGATTTAGCATCGTGTGCAATCTTTGAAACCTTAGGATTTGTAGCCCACTCCCCCATTAATGATGAATGAATCAGGAAGACATCATCGGGTGAAAGTGCGACTGCATAACGATGCAATTTCTCTTCATCAATATGAAAAGCAAGAGCAATCTCTCCAGCATGTTCTGCAATTTTTATATCCGCCTCGGCTGGAGTCAGGACGTTGCCCTCAATCGCAGTAGCAAAGAGTTGCAGTTCTGGCTCTTGGACGCTCTGCACGCTCTTCGAATTCAAAATTGGCTTGATTCGATCTTTGAGCGTTCTAAATTCGAGCAAGTCGAAGAGGGGGTTAGTTTTACTCTCCTCTGCTCCACTCCACGCAAGAGAATCAATATCTAGATTCAATGGAACGTCGGCAACAAGTTGAGTTAGTTCGCTATTGCGGATGACATCATTGATTGAGTCACGTAGAGATTGACCAACTTTGCCAGCTAACATATCTACGTTAGAGAGCAACTCTTTGAGAGATCCGTACTCCACAATCCACTTTGCTGCTGTCTTTTCCCCGACACCTGGAACAGATGGCAAATTATCACTCGGGTCTCCACGAAGAGCAGCAAAATCTGGATACTGCGCTGGCGTCATGCCATATTTTTCAAATACAGCATCCGGTGTCATTCGTACAAGATCACTTACCCCACGCTTTGGGTAGAGCACTGTTGTTGCTTCGTTTACTAATTGAAAACTGTCACGATCGCCCGTACAGATAAATACTTGTGCGCCTTCACTCTCAGCGCGCTTTGCAATCGTTGCCAAGATGTCATCTGCCTCAAAGCCCTCAACTTCGAATTGAGTGATTCCAAATGCAGTTACCAGGTCATGGAGGTAGGTCATTTGTGATCGAAACTCATCTGGAGTCTTGCTTCTATTCGCCTTATATTCAGGAAAAATCTCAGAGCGAAAAGTTTTACGGCTCACATCAAAAGCGACTGCAACATGCGTTGGCTTCTCTGTAGAAAGCAGCGAGAGCAACATGGTGGCAAAGCCATAAATCGCATTTGTATGCTGGCCGCTCGCTGTCATAAAATTTTCAGCAGGTAGTGCGTGAAATGCCCGATATGCCATGGAGTGCCCATCGATAAGTAATAGGCGTTTGCTCATAGGTGCATCCTAGATAGCAAGTTACACTCAACCACTATGACGCAACCCTCAGAGCCAGATTTCTTAGCCATCATCAATGAGCGTGGCAGCGGTACCCTCGATAAAAAGATGGGTATCAAAATTATTGAAGCATCACCACAGCGACTTGTTGGCACCATGCCTGTTGAAGGTAATACGCAACCTTTTGGACTCTTACATGGCGGTGCCAATGTTGTCCTTGCAGAAAGTCTTGGCTCCGTTGGGACGCACCTACATGCAGGTCCTACTCGCAAGATTGTCGGCGTCGATGTCAATGCAACTCATCACAAATCAGCAACGTCAGGAATTGTTACAGGTGTTGCAACCGCAATCTCATTGGGTAAAACTATGTGTTGCTACGACGTTGTGATTACAAATGAACAAGGCCAGCGCACATGTACTGCGCGTATTACTTGTTTGATTCTGGCCGAGCGCTAAGTATTATTTAGCGCCTGTTCCGAGGTATGCCTCGCGAACAGCAGGATCGTTGAGTAAGTCAGAAGCCTTTGCTTCCTTTACAACATTTCCAGTTTCAAGAATATAAGCACGATGTGCACGTTGTAGTGCTTGCTGAGCATTTTGTTCAACGAGCAAAATGGTTACACCAGTCTTGTTAATCTCAGTAATGATGTGGAAAATAT
>CAMBGL010000090.1 GCA_945866155.1 Bifidobacterium breve | reverse complement strand
TAGTTGGCGAGAAAATCCTTGAGGAGTTTGAACTCGGCGAAGTTCCTTGCGATCTGGCGTAGCCACAACATAACCGGAAGCATCGACAACTTTGACTGTATCTATTTGTTCAAGTCCAGGGATGACGGCTTTCTCACCACTCTCTAATTGAGCAAGCACCTCTTGCGCTAAGCGCGTTGTTGCCAGTGCGCGCGCTGCATCGTGAACTAATACGTAATCAATATCAGAGGCAACTAGGGCTAGACCGATTCGAACGCTCCCAGAGCGAGTGGCTCCACCAGTTACAACATCAATACCCTCACCAACGAGTGTGCGAATTTGCTCTTCGTAACCCGCTGGAGCAGTAATAATTATTTGCGTTGCAACAGGTGCAAGGGCAGCAATAGCGTGTTCGATAAGTGTGCGATCGCCCAGTTGAATGAGGGCTTTGGGAATCTGTGCGCCAAATCTTTCACCACTGCCAGCAGCGGCAATGATTGCTGCACACTTCATAGATTGCTTAGGAAGCTAGAACCTCGTCAAGGATCGTTGCAGCCTTCTCTTCATCAGTGCGCTCAGCAAGAGCGAGCTCTGAGATAAGAATCTGCTTCGCCTTGGCGAGCATGCGCTTTTCACCAGCTGATAGTCCACGATCGAGATCGCGACGATAAAGATCGCGCACAACTTCTGCGACCTTGATGACATCACCTGATGCTAATTTTTCAAGATTTGCTTTGTAGCGACGTGACCAGTTTGTTGGTTCTTCTGTGTATGGCTGGCGAAGTACGTTGAATACGCGGTCAAGACCGGCGCTATCGACAACATCGCGAACACCAACAAGATCAACATTTTCTGCAGGAACGCGAACCGTTAAATCTCCTTGAGCAACTTTTAGAACTAGGTAGGTCTTCTCTTCGCCTTTGATCACGCGAGTCTCAATAGCTTCAATGAGTGCTGCTCCGTGATGGGGATAAACAACGGTTTCGCCGACCTTAAATGACATGTGTTGCCCTTCGCTAGAAGGACAATAATACCAGCCATTACTGACATCAGTCACCTCGATATAGAGCCCTTTACGCGTATGAAATTGGTAAAAATGCGTGAGAGAATATGCATAGGAAATGACTTGACAAATTCATTCTTTATGTTTTTTTAGGTACAAGGAGTAATTGATGCGACTACGTAACACTCTCATGATTGCTGCTTCACTTGTTGTAGCGATTTCACTAACAGGTTGTGGTGCGGGACCAGATGCAGCAGGTCGAAAAATTACCCGCGTGACAGATGGCGCAGAAACTGCCCTCACTAAAGATGGAAGTAACATCAAAGTTCGCAATCTATTATTAGTTGAACTCAGTGATGGAAGTGGAACTGGTGTTTTAGTTGGAAGCATTATCAACAGCGCAGATAAAGAAGATGCGCTGCTTGGAATATCTGTCAATGGAATAGATGCTCAATATTCGGGTGAATCAATCTTGACAAAGAATTCTGTCATTCAATTTGAAGGCGCTTCAGCTAATGCAAAGGCAGTTATTCCTGGCATGAATGTCTCGGCTGGAAAAGAGACAGTTGTTTCACTCTTTTTTGCAAAGGCTGGACTAGTAACAATCAATGCAATTGTGCGCGATCAACGCGACACGTATGCAGGAATTACTGCTTAGTTCAGGCTTCCATCTTGTAACCAAGACCGCGAACGGTCTGGATAAATACTGGATTTGCAGGATCTTCTTCGATTTTTGCACGTAGGCGCTTGATATGAACATCAAGAGTCTTGGTATCACCAACATAATCACTGCCCCATACGCGATCTATCAATTGAATACGGGTAAGGACGCGGCCAGAATTTCGCATAAGGAATTCAAGTAATTCAAATTCTTTCAGAGGTAATTGCACTGTATTGGTTCCCACCGAAACCATATGGCGATCTACATCCATGCGTACAGGTCCTGCAGCCAAGATAGGGCCATCTATATCGCCATCAGCTAATGATCCATTGCGGCGGAGTACTGCGCGAATGCGAGCAACCAATTCGCGAGAAGAATATGGCTTAGTTACATAATCATCTGCGCCGAGTTCTAGCCCAACAACTTTATCGACCTCTGAATCTTTAGCGGTAAGCATGATTATTGGAATATTTGAACGCTGACGTAGTTGACGACACACTTCAGTGCCAGATAGACCAGGCAACATAAGGTCAAGTAATACTAAATCTGCACCATTGCGATCAAATTCTTCAATTGCTTTGGGACCTGTGTCGGCAACGCCAACTTCAAATCCTTCGCGGCCAAGTAAATAACTGAGTGCATCAGAAAATGAATCTTCATCTTCTACTACAAGGATACGTGTCATTACATTGCCTCCAGGCTTTTGATTGAATCTACATACTCGGGTAAACGTAAAGTGAAAGTACTTCCAGCACTTTCAGCACTCCATACTGAAATATCGCCACCATGATTAGTTGCAACATGTTTTACTATTGAAAGACCAAGACCGGTTCCACCTGTTGCACGCGAACGTGCTGGATCAACACGATAAAAACGCTCAAAAATTCTCTCTAAATCTTTATCAGGAATACCAATGCCTTGATCTTTGACAGAGATTTCAACAAGTCCTTCTGCTTTTGTCAGCGTCACAGCAACTTGAGTTGCATCAGGACTGTAATTGATGGCGTTCTCAACTAAATTGCTAATCGCCATCTCTAATTGGCCACGATCACCCAAAACAAGACTTTCAACCTTGCAATCAAAAGCGATACTTATTTTTCGAGATTCAGCGCTCAGTTTTGATTCATCTATCGCTTGGCGAATGAGATCAGCTATCGGTATTATTTTTGCATCAACAAGTGGATCATCATCTTGTAATCTTGATAAGTTTATAATTTCTTGAACTAAATCAGATAAGCGCTTTGCCTCTACTTGCATCCGTCCGGCAAAGCGAACAACTGCTTCAGGATCATCGCTTGCACCAAGAACAGCCTCGCTTAGAATAGAGAGTGCTCCAATGGGAGTTTTTAGCTCGTGCGAAATATTGGCAACAAAGTCTCGGCGAATAGAATCCAGACGTCTGAATTCACTATCGTCGAAAATTAAGACAATAACTAATCCTTGATTTCCAAAGGGTGAAACACGAACTAATAAGTCGTGTGTACCTTCACCAACCGGACCGCGTGGCAGCTCAACAGTTGCCTCTTGAAAAATATTTGAACGCCTGACAGCGCGTACTAAATTTTTAATTGATTCTGATGTAACACGAGAATCTCTCACAAGTCCCAGGGCACTGGTTCCGCGTGAAGAATTCAATACAACTTCACCCGGTGCTAATAACAAATATTCAGCATCTAGAATCTCTAATAAATCTAAAGTTCCTTCAGGAATCTCCCAGAGTGGTGCTTCACTCTTTGGAGCCCGTTGGCGTTTGAACATGGCTCTATCGTAGAGAAGTATTGAAGTGCTATTGGCTTCACCCATCGAATTACCCCCACAAAACCCAACTCTTAAGGTGCTATTCAAGACTCGTTCACTTTGCAACCCTCGTTAGCCCTGAGTTCGTTGTAGGTTTGCCCACATGCGCGATGCCTTCCATGACGACCTAGATGCCGTCCGACTAACCCTCGTTGAAATGTCAGCTCTTGTTGGTCATGCCATGGAGCGCGCGACTACGGCGCTCCTCACTGCAGATTTGAAAATAGCTGAAGAAGTAATTTCTGATGATTCAAAAATTGATGCGCTGCACCACGATCTAGATAATCGCATCCTTGGAATCATGGCGCGTCAACAACCTGTTGCTGGTGACCTTCGCATACTTGTGACATCCATTCGTATGAGCGCCGACCTAGAACGTATGGGAGACCTTGCAGACCACATTGCAAAAGTTGCCCGCATGCGTTATCCATCGACTGCTGTTCCACCAGAGCTAATCCTGACAATCCAAGAGATGGGCAGTGTTGTAAAGCTCATTATTGAAAAGACAAGTAACGTAATTGGATCCCAGGATATTACTGTTGCGCTTCAACTTGAAAAAGATGATGACGAGATGGATCGCTTACACCGCAAACTATTTATAACTTTACTTGATGATGCATGGACACACGGAATTGAAACTGCAATTGATATGACACTGATTGGTCGATACTACGAGCGCTGCGCAGACCACGCAGTCAGCGTTGCCCGTCGTGTGTACTTCCTTGTTACTGGAGAATACGCAAGCGATCAAGCGTAAGTTTTACTTTTTACCCTGATTGGCAACAGCCGCAATAGCTTCATTCGCAGCAGCAGGATCTAAATACTCTCCACCTTTTTTGATTGGTTCAAAGTCATCATCGAACTCATAAAGCAGTGGAATGCCTGTTGGAATATTTACTCCAGCAATATCTTCATCCGATATGCAATCAATATGTTTTACGATTGCACGAATTGAATTACCGTGAGCAGTTACGAGAACAGTTTTTCCTGCATTCATATCTACAGCAATTTCTTTTGTGAGGTATGGAACTATGCGCGCCACAACATCTTTGAGGCACTCTGTCTTAGGCATAAGCGCACCGAGGTCGGCGTAACGTGGATCTCCGCTTTGTGAATACTTATCGCCATCTTCAATAGGTGGCGGTGGAACATCGAAAGAGCGGCGCCATAGAGCAAATTGTTCTTCTCCGTACTGCGCCAAAGTCTCTTTCTTATCTTTGCCTTGGAGTGCGCCGTAGTGACGCTCATTCAAACGCCATGTGCGATGCACTGGAATCCAATGACAATTT
>CAMBGL010000089.1 GCA_945866155.1 Bifidobacterium breve | reverse complement strand
TCCGATAAGTGGTGGAGTTACGCCATGAGCAGGAAGAGCAATAAGAGGTAGAGCTAAAGAAATAAGAAGGGTGAATATTCGAAGCCTCTTCACTTCACGACCCCAAGATTTGCGTACGTTTGATCAACTGTTTTCGACGCTACAGAGTGAGCCTTAGCAGCACCATCATTGAGAATTGAGAGCAAGTTTGATTCATCTTCGAGTAATTCGAGTGCACGTGCACGTATTGGCCTGAAATATTCAACAACAACTTCAGCTACAGCTGACTTAAAATCACCATAGCCCTTTCCATCAAAATCCTTTTCAATTGCTTGAATTGTTTGGCCAGAGAGTGCGCTATGAATGGTAAGTAGATTACTTATTCCTGGCTTTTCTTTCTCATCAAATCGAACTTCTCTGCCGGCATCAGTTGTTGCACTCTTTATCTTCTTAGCATTGGACTCTGGTGTATCCATAATTTCAATTACGCCAGCTACGGAGCCAGATGACTTACTCATTTTTGCAGTTGCATCTTGCAAATCATTGATCTTTGCTGCAGTCTTTAGAATATAAGCATCTGGGATTTGGAAGGTTTGGCCATACTTTGTATTGAATCGTTGCGCTAAATCACGGGTGAGTTCAATATGTTGACGTTGATCTTCGCCCACTGGAACATAATCTGCTTGGTATAAAAGTATGTCGGCTGCTTGCAACATAGGATAAGTAAAGAGACCAACGACTGTGCGATCTGAACCATTCTTAGAAGATTTATCTTTGAACTGAGTCATACGACTTGCTTCACCAAAGCCGGTAAGACATTCCATAATCCAACCAAGTTGATTGTGCGCAGGAACTTGAGATTGAATGAAGAGAGTAGATTTTTCAGGAGAAATTCCAAGTGCAAGTAACTGCGCAGCAGAAGCTAGTGTGCGCTTTCTAAATTGCGCAGGATCTGTTTCTATTGTCAGAGCATGTAAATCCACTATGCAATAAAAAGCATCGTGTCCATCCTGAAGTTCGACCCATTGTTTGACCGCACCCAAATAGTTTCCGAGATGGAAAGAGTCACTAGTCGGTTGAATTCCCGAGAGCACTCTCTTTGTGGCTTTAGCGGTCATGGAGTGATTCTCGCACGATTTATATAACTCTCGATATTAATAGACGACCAGCCCGCTTGCCTTCCATAGAAAGCACCGTGATGCGAATGCTATTGATGCTGGCAACATCACCTTCGTGAGGGATATGACCGAGAAAATGCATTACAAATCCACTTGCAGTTTCATATGGTCCTTCAGGAATTTCTATACCTGAGTCATCGCGCAAATCATCTACAGATATAAGTCCATCTACCTCGAAATCCTCAGTCTGGGATTGAGTTGGAAGCGCTTCGTTATCTTCATCATATTCATCGCGAATATCACCGATGAGAGATTCGACGAGATCTTCCAAGGTAACAATTCCATCAGTTCCACCATATTCATCGAGCACGATTGCTAAATGTTGGCGCTGATTACGCATTTCAGTAAGTGCAGGCAAGACACCTTTTGTACCAGGCAAATACATAATATTGCGTACAAGTTCTTGAACCTTCCCACCAGAAGTTGCTAGTGAAGTGTCCAACAAATCCCGCACATGAATAAAGCCAATAACTTCATCACTTGAACCGCGCACAACTGGATAACGAGAATGTGCTTTTTCTACTGCAAGTGCAATTGCTTTAGATACAGTGAGTGAACCATCCATAAAGTCAACTTCAGTACGGGGAACCATAAGTTCATGTACTTGGCGCTCAGATGCGTTAAATACTTCTTCCACAATGTCGCGTTCTTCATCAGTTAGGGCTGCATGTCCGGCCACTAAATCAAGTAGCTCTTCTTCAGACATCGCACTTCGTTGTTCTTTAGGATCAACACCAAATACGCGCACAACAAAGTCTGTAGATTTTGAGAGCAACCAAATGATGGGGCGAAACAATTTTGCCGTGAAATCAATTGCAGCAGCGGATGCGAGCGCAATCTCTTCAGTGCGAAAAAGTGCCAAACGTTTTGGAACGAGTTCGCCAAATACAAGTGAGAAATATGCAATCACTAATGTCACGCCAACTAACGATGTAGTTGTGCTCCATGTTGGTGAAACTCCAAGATCTTCGAGCCAAGGGATTACATATACGCCAAGTTTTTCTGCACCAAGGGCTGCAGATAAAAAACCACAGACGGTCACACCTACTTGAGCCGCAGCTAAGAATCGATTGGGATTTTGGGCAAGAGCGGCAACGCGCGCGCCACGTCGACCTTTGGTTGAGAGTTGGCGAATCTGGCTATCACGCAGCGATATGAGTGCGATTTCTGCGGCAACGAAGAAGGAGGCAAGGAGAATAAGCCCTGCAACCGTGGCGAGGTCGCCAACGAGTGATCCCAGCGAATGCGACTCCATTATTGCCCAAGTATAGGTCTTCCCTTTTATGGGTGTTATGCCCTAGCCTTCCTTCACGCTCAAGGAACCCCTTGAGCGCCTTCATCCTCGGACCGTCGAGCACGTACCTGCTCGGAGAAGGAGATATAAAAATGGCATCAGTTGTATTCGAAGCCGCTACACGCATCTATCCAGGAACAACTGCACCTGCAGTCGACAAGCTCAACCTCACTGTCAATGATGGTGAATTTCTTGTACTTGTTGGACCATCAGGTTGCGGTAAGTCAACATCACTTCGTATGTTGGCAGGACTTGAAGAGATCGATAACGGACGTATCTTGATCGGCGATCGTGATGTAACAAATGTTGCACCAAAAGATCGTGACATTGCAATGGTTTTCCAGTCATATGCGCTTTACCCACATATGACAGTTGCGGAGAACATGGGATTCGCTCTCAAAATTGCAGGAACACCAAAGGAAGAACGCAATCGTCGTGTTCTTGAAGCAGCAAAGTTGCTCGACCTTGAGCCATACCTAGAGCGCAAGCCAAAAGCTCTATCAGGTGGACAACGTCAGCGCGTTGCTATGGGTCGCGCAATTGTTCGCGAGCCACAGGTATTCCTTATGGATGAACCACTATCAAACCTTGATGCGAAGTTGCGCGTAGCAACTCGTACACAAATTGCAGCGCTACAGCGCCGCCTTGGTATCACAACTGTTTATGTAACTCACGACCAGGTTGAAGCTATGACCATGGGTGATCGCGTAGCAGTGTTGAAGGATGGACTTCTTCAGCAAGTCGATACTCCTCGTAATCTTTATGAAAATCCAGTAAATGCTTTCGTTGCAGGATTTATTGGATCACCAGCAATGAACTTGCTCAATGCTCCAGTAAGTGGCGGAAAAGCAATGCTTGGAGATCTAGCTGTTGCAGTTCCTGCAAGTGCTGGCGCAACTGTCACAGTTGGTATTCGTCCAGAAGGTTTCATACCAGCAACAAGCGGCTTCCATGTACTTGTAGAAGTTGTTGAAGAGCTCGGTGCTGATGCATTCGTCTACGGAAAGCCTGCTGATACATCAGTCAAGTTTGCTAATGCAACTGATGAAGGCGCACAAGTAATTGTTCGCTGGGATCCAAAGAGCCCACCAAAGCCAGGACAGACAATTACTGTTGGTGTAAACCCAGCAATAATTCACCTCTTCAATTCAACAACTGGAGAGCGCATTAAGTAATTGGTATACAAAAAATCCCCGCCGGGTAACTGGCGGGGATTTTTTTATTGAGAATTTATGCCATTGCCTTCTTTAGATTCTCATCAATAGAGGCTAAGAAATCTTGAGTATTTTGCCAAGGAGCATCCTTGGAAATAAGGATTGCAAGATCTTTTGTCATCTTTCCAGACTCAACTGTTTCGATACACACTCGCTCAAGTGTTGAACAGAACTTTGCAAGTGCTGCATTGTTATCAAGTTTTGCGCGGTGGGCTAATCCTTGAGTCCACGCAAAAATAGATGCAATTGGATTAGTCGATGTTGCACGCCCCGCTTGGTGTTCACGGTAGTGACGTGTCACTGTTCCATGAGCGGCTTCTGATTCAACAATCTTTCCATCTGGAGTCATAAGAACTGATGTCATAAGACCGAGTGAGCCATAACCTTGTGCGACGGTATCTGATTGAACATCTCCATCGTAATTCTTACAAGCCCAGACGTAGCCACCTTCCCAGCGAAGTGCGGTTGCAACCATGTCATCAATCAAGCGGTGCTCGTACGTGATTCCAGCTTTTTCAAAATCTGCCTTGAATTCTGCTTGATAAATCTCTTCAAAGATATCTTTGAAGCGGCCATCGTAGGCTTTGAGAATTGTGTTCTTCGTTGAAAGAAATACAGGGTACTTACGGATGAGTCCGTAGTTCATAGATGCACGAGCAAAATCACGAATTGATGCATCGATGTTATACATACCCATAGCGATACCAGATGATGGGAAATCAAAGACATTGAACTCCATTGGTTTTGAACCATCTTCTGGAACGAAAGTCATTGTTAGCTTTCCAGCACTTGGGACAAGGAAATCTGTTGCGCGGTACTGATCTCCAAAAGCGTGACGACCGATAACGATTGGTTTTGTCCAGTGTGGAACTAAGCGTGGAACATTCTTAATGATGATTGGCTCACGGAAAATAACTCCACCAAGAATATTGCGCACAGTTCCGTTAGGAGATTTCCACATCTTTTTGAGGCCGAATTCTTCTACGCGTGCCTCATCTGGAGTAATAGTTGCGCACTTAACGCCAACACCATGCTTTTGAATGGCATGTGCTGAATCAATAGTTACTTGATCATTAGTTGCATCGCG
>CAMBGL010000088.1 GCA_945866155.1 Bifidobacterium breve | reverse complement strand
CGCATCTTGGAATGGGGCAAACCAGAAGAGATTTTAGAAAACCCAAAGAAGCCACAGACAAAAGAATTCCTCAAGCGAGTCCACGAAGCGGGTCGTCTGTAGTGCTTGGCTACAACTTCGAGATCGTTGAAGGCTCCCCTGATTCGCGTGTACTTTTGCATGTCCCCCACTCTGCAACATTTATTCCACCTGATGTTCGCGCAGATATTCTCCTTACAGATTCCCAATTGAAGAGCGAACTCGATTCAATGACGGATACAAAGACGGAAGAAATTGCACGATTAGCAGCCGGTAGAAGCGAAATCAAACCGTGGCTTTTCATCAATAAATATTCACGCCTTGTTATTGATCCTGAACGCTTTCCAGATGATCGCGAAATCATGAACAAAGTCGGCATGGGCGCTGTCTATCGCAAGAGTTCAACGGGCGGCGATCTACGCTCGCCAGATTTTACCGGCGAAAAAGAATTACTTGATAACTATTTTCATCCTTATGCAAAGGCCATTACAGATCTAGTCTCGCAGCGTCTAAATAATGCAGGCAAAGTTGTGATTCTCGATATTCATTCCTATCGACCAGAACAACATGAAAACGCAGTCAATCATGGTCAAAAGCGTCCTGCGATGTGTATCGGTACCGACTCTTTTCACACCTCGACCCAACTCAAGGAATTAGGAATCAAATCCTTTGCACCTATCGGTGATGTCTTTGAAAATGAGCCCTATGCCGGAACCTATGTGCCGCTCAAATATTACGGGGTTGATACTTTCGTTCAGGCGATGATGATGGAGACCCGCGCAGATACTTTTGTAGATGAAAATCTAGAATTTCACGCAGGATCAAAAACAGTGATTGATTGTCTAGCGAGTCTTATCGTAGGCGCGCAGCTCCTGAAGTAATTCAAAACCAACCTTTCCATACAAACGCTTAGCTGGTGTATTCGCTGCAAAAACTCCTAAGCCAACTCGAGAAACACCTAATGAATGTAGACGAGAGAGCATTCCTTGCATCAGTTGTGCCCCAATTCCTTTACCGCGTGCATCTTCTGCCGTAACAATGGATGCAAACCTGTGATGACCACTTCGCCACTTAGCGACAGTGCCAAGTGAGAGTAACTCCCCTTCGCTACTGCGCACGCATCCCCAAAATAGTGATTCGGGATCACCTGAGCGCACAGAAGAATTTGGTGCATATGCATCAATAAATGAATCAATCTCTGCGCCATCATCAATTATTTGAATCATTGGGTACTGTGCATGTGGAGCAGTATCCGCGGCGTACGTATCCCAATTGCCATCAACGCTGTACCCATCTGGCACTGGCGTCTTTGATTTACGAGTTACAGAGCACTCATCCCATTCAGGGTTCCAATACGGCTGCAAGCCAAAACCCATACCAAAGTATTTTTCATCATAAATTGTTAGAGAAAGATTGCCCTGACTTCGCGCTGCTTGACGAAAAAGATGGGCAGGACAGTAGAGATCAAAGAGTTCTGCAACCTTTGGGTCATATGTTGCCCACTGCTGAGCAATTTCAAAATTTTCAGTAAATTCGTAACTCACGCATTAGTCCAAAAAGAAATCCAACAAGAAGTCCTTAGTTCCAGGAACAACAGAATATTTATCAAGATCAGTAATTCCCACTGATGCAAGTACTTCGTCATCGACAAAGAAATTACCTGTGCAATCAGCAGCTGGGCGATTCAAAATGACGTAGGCCGCATCTGCCAAAATTTCAGGAGTTCTACATGCCGCAGTATCAACACCTGGAATCATTGCAAGGGCTGCTGTATCAATAGCAGTACGTGGCCACAGCGCATTGACGCCAATGCCATCGCGCTTGAACTCTGCTGACATTCCAAGAACGCACATGCTCATGCCGTACTTAGCCATTGTGTAGGCAACGTGATTCTTGAACCACACAGCTTTCATTGATAGCGGCGGTGAGAGATTGAGAATGTGCGGGTTGCGACCATCGGCTGCTGACTTCTTTAAGTGTGGAATAACCGCTTGAGATGTAAGGAATGTTCCGCGAACATTGACATCAAACATTAAGTCAAAGCGCTTTGCGGGTGTTGCCTCTGTCTTGGTCAAATTGATAGCGCTGGCATTGTTGATCAAGAAATCGATGCCACCAAATTCGCCAGCGGCTTGTGCAACGGCTGCCTCAATCGCATTTTCATCCCGCAAATCACATTGGATAGGAAGGGCTGTGCCACCGGCTGCCTTTATCTCTTCGGCTGCAGAATAAATAGTGCCTGGTAACTTTGGATTTACTTGCGCAGTCTTTGCAGCGATTGCAATAGATGCCCCATCGCGAGCTGCACGAAGTGCGATTGCTAAGCCAATGCCACGAGAGCCACCGGTGATAAATATCTTCTTACCTGATAGATCTCCGTTGATACTCATTTGCTACCTCTCTTGGCCATAAAGTTCATAAATGCTTCCATTGCTTCCTCAGATTGCAAAGCCATCGAAAATAATTGGAACTCCGCGCGCATCACTGCGGCAACTGAATCGTGATGGCGCGCTTTCAATAAGGCCTTTGTATTGATAATTGCCTGTGGTGGTTGCTTTGCAATTTGCTGGGCAATCTTCATCGCTTCGGCGAATGAATCAGGAGCAATGCTTGCAACGAGTCCCATCTCTCTCGCTTCATCAGCGCCAAATGCGTCACCAGTGAAAAATATCTTTGCAGCTCTTTGGTATCCCACTAATTGTGGAAATAGGTAGCTTGAGCCCGCCTCAGGAACTAAACCTAAAGAGGTAAATGGCATTGAAAAATTAGCGGTGGGGGAAGCAACAACAACATCGCAATGTAAGAGCATCGTTGTTCCAACTCCAACAGCATTTCCTTTGACTGCGGCTAGGAGAGGTTTTGGAAAATTGAGGAGCGCTCCTAAGAACGCAGCGACCTCTGAATCTTCATCTGTTGGAGGATTCTCCATAAAATCCTTGATGTCATTACCTGCTGTGAAGTGATCACCCTCTGATGAGATAACAACGCATCGAATGCCCAAATCTCCCGCAGCCTCATTCAAGCCTGTGGCGAGCTCGCTATACATTGCACGCGTGAGAGCGTTCATCTTTGCAGGACGGTTGATAGAGAGTGCCAGCACTCCCTCATGCTTCGAGACCAAAATATCGCTCATATACCCAGTGTAGTGGGCTCTTTTACTAGACAATGGGGTCCTACTGCTAAGGGAATACCCTAGAGAGGTAATCAAATGGCGCGTGATATCACAACTATGACCCGCGAACTATCACCATTTGAAAAACGTATATTAGAACTGGTATGCGAGGGTAAGTCCAATTCTGCAATTGCAACAAAAACTGCCCATACTGGAAAAGTAATAGAAAATACTGTCAGCCGAAGTGCACAAGTATTTGGAATCAAATCCGATACTGATACAAATTTACGCGTTTTATTAGCACTTGCTTTTAGATCACACTACGGTGATCAAGCATTCGATAAGTTGCACGAAGAATGCATACAGCACGAAATAGATACCGATGGTCGTTCGTACTGCAATGGTGTAACACACCACGAGGTTGAGAAGATCTAACCCTTAACTCTCCCTGAGGGGATAGGGGAAACCCCCGACTGCCATCAGTGGCAACCGGGGGCTTTTCAATTCCTAGATATTAGCTCTGCAATTTTCCAGAGATAAAATTTTCAGTCTTTACATGTGCTTGCTCATCTGTGTACTGAACAGGTGGGGTCTTCATAAAGTAACTAGATGGTGAAAGAAGTGGTCCACCGATTTTGCGATCAAGACCAATCTTTGCGCAGCGAAGCGCATCGATAATTACGCCTGCAGAGTTAGGTGAATCCCATACTTCTAGCTTGTATTCCAAGTTCAATGGAACATCGCCAAATGCACGGCCCTCAAGTCGAACATATGCCCACTTGCGATCATCGAGCCATGGAATGTAATCCGATGGTCCAATGTGAACATTTTTGTCACCCAAGTCGTGATTGAGTTGAGATGTAACCGAGTTAGTCTTTGAAATCTTTTTAGATTCAAGACGATCACGCTCGAGCATGTTCTTGAAGTCCATATTTCCACCAACATTGAGCTGGTATGTGCGATCTAGGTGAACGCCACGATCTTGGAATAACTTAGCCATGATGCGGTGAGTGATTGTCGCACCAACTTGGCTCTTAATGTCATCTCCAACAATTGGAAGTCCAGCCTTTGTAAATTTATCTGCCCATACTGGATCAGATGCGATAAATACTGGAAGTGCGTTGACGAAAGCACAACCTGCATCAATGGCGCACTGTGCGTAGTACTTAGCAGCTACTTCAGAACCCACTGGCAAGTAGCAAATAAGTACATCTACTTGCTCTTTCTTCAGTGTTGCAACGATGTCAACTGCTGGTGCATCTGATTCCTTGATTGTTTCGCGATAGTACTTACCAAGACCATCATTTGTGACGCCGCGTAGAACGGGCACACCAGTCTTAGCAACATCGCTAAATTTAATTGTGTTGTTCTCACTCGCCCAAATAGCATCAGCTAAATCGAGTCCAACTTTCTTTGCATCGACATCAAAGGCTGCAACAAACTTGATGCTAGAGATGTGGTATCCCCCAACAACTGCGTGCATAAGGCCTGGGATCTCTTGATCAATGGCCGCATCCTTGTAATAAGTAACGCCCTGTACTAATGAGTTAGCGCAGTTTCCAACCCCAACGATTGCGACACGGATGTCACCTTTACCTGTTGTGATATTCACTCTATTTCCTCTCGGTTTTGATCATGTCTTCAAGCCAGGCAATTTCTCGCTCAGCTGATTCCAACGAGTGACGTCGCCACTCTTCTAGATATCGATCGATTCCCACTGGTGATTTCTCGAGTTCACCACGTAGGAGTTCTGCTTTCTCCTT
>CAMBGL010000087.1 GCA_945866155.1 Bifidobacterium breve | reverse complement strand
TTTCCCTGCGTTAGCGAAGGTAATGATCTGATTATCTTGCATCACGAAGGTCCTGATAAAGGTAAGGAGCGCACTCGCTTCTCATTCCCAAGACAAACACGTGATCGTCGCCTCTGTATTAGTGATTTTTTTGCAAGCAAAGAGTCAGGTAAAGCAGATGTTGTGGCTTTCCATATCGTTACAATGGGCGCTGCAGTTAGTGCTGCCAGCGCAAAATTATTCGAAGCAAATGCTTACCGAGATTATTTGGAACTCCATGGGTTATCTGTCCAACTCACTGAAGCATTAGCAGAGCATTGGCACGCGCGCATACGTGAAGAATTAGCCCTGGATAATCTCGATTCACCTGACCTGCAAGAAATTTTAGATCAGGGTTATCGTGGCTCACGCTATTCATTTGGTTATCCAGCCTGTCCAGACCTTGAGCAGCAAGTTCAACTCTGTGAATTATTAGAACCTGCTCGCATAGGAGTTGAGTTGTCAGAGGAATTCCAATTGCATCCTGAACAATCAACTTCTGCGATTATCGTGCATCACCCAGAAGCAAAGTACTTTAACGCTAACTAATGGAGAATTTCTTTAGCGCGGTTTTTTTCGATATGGATGGACTTTTTGCCAACTCTGAACCCCGATGGCTAGAGGGCGAAACAGAACTAATGGCGCGTCATGGCCACGCATGGACTCATCAGGACCAAGTGCACTGCCTTGGTGGTCCGCTCACTCGTGTCGGCGAATACATGTTTTCTTTAGTATCTGTTGAAAGCCCAGAATATTTCACTAGAACTCTTGTAGAAATTGTTGTAGCAAAATTGTCGCAAGGGACGCAACTCATGCCTGGAGCCCAAGAATTAGCACGCTCTCTCAAAAATGCAGGTGTTCCTATTGCAATGGTTTCTGCGAGTCCTCGAAATATTGTCGACGCTGTTCTCAGTGGAGTTGACCATGATTTTGCGACAACAATTTCCTCCGATGATGTGAAAAATACGAAACCACACCCAGAGGGTTATCTCAAAGCTGCTGATTTCTGTGGTGTAGAAATCAGTGATTGCCTCATCTTTGAAGATTCTTTGACTGGTGTCGCTGCAGCCACTGCATCAGGTGCATTCCTGATTGCAGTTCCACACTTTGTAACCGTCCAACAATCAGAGCGAGTAAGAGTAAAAAAGAGTCTCGAGGAGCTTGATATGCAAATCCTCGGCGATTATTACCGTGAATTTACTCAGCGCTAATTATTGTGCGCAGGGCATATAGATTTGAAATGGCACCAATCGCATAGTCGACTAGTTTTCGTTGGCCAATAATCTTTTTCGTACGAAGCCTCTAAATCTCGAGCAATCTGCATGAGCATCTTTTCTGTTGATTCAAGGTCAGCCATGGTCGGTTGGCTACGAACAACTTTTCCATCTCCTAAGTAGATTAGCTGCAGTAAGCGCGTGAGCACTCCGTGATTTTTCCAATAGAGCAGTGCATAGACACGTAGTTGGAAGAGAGCCTTTTCTTCCCATCCCGGTTTTGGTGATTTTCCAGTCTTGTAGTCAATGATTCGAACTTCACCAGTTTGTGCAACATCTAATCGATCAACGTAGCCATGAAGATAGAGTTTTTCGCTGAGATCGTTCTCCAAATGTAATTCACGATGTGTTGCTTCAAAGGAAGAGGGATCTTCTAAATCAAAATAGACTCGCAAGAGAGCGCTAGCTCTATCAAGCCATTCCTTTTCGTTAGTGATCATTGTTGCTAATTCTGGTTTTCCTTCGATTTGTTCTATCCAGCGCGAAGGCAGTAATTCAATAGCCTTTTCTGGAGTTCGCTCTGCAGCTGGAGATTCAAAGAGATCATGTAAAACTGTATGGACAAGGGTTCCGCGTTCGGCATCGATGCTTGGTGGTTCGGGCAATTTATCAACGACTCGATATTTATAATGCTGAGGGCAATTATTGAAATCTGAGATGCGACTCGGCGATAGTCGAAGAGGTAGTTCCATAGAGGCGAAGATACCCTCAAACGCCTAGAATGCTCGGGTGTTGAACCTTGGGTATTTCGCAGCGGGTGATCGTATTCAACTTACCGATCCAAAGGGAAAGTTGTACAGCTTCACAATCACACCTGGAAAAGAGTGGCATACCCACAAGGGTTGGATTGTTCATGATGAACTCATTGGAATACCTGAAGGAAGCGTCGTCAGCACCACCGCTGGTCTCAAGTTCACCGCTTTCAAACCACTGCTCGCAGATTATGTTCTAACCATGCCTCGCGGGGCGACAATTGTTTATCCAAAAGATGCAGCGATGATCGTTGGTCTCGCTGACATTTATCCAGGTGCACGAGTTCTCGAGGCCGGGGTCGGTAGCGGCGCACTGACTATTTCACTACTTCGAGCAGTGGGTCCAGATGGAAAAGTAAACTCAATTGAGAGACGTGCTGATTTTGCCGAGAATGCGCATTCAAATATTTCGAATTATTTTGGTGAAAAACCCGCCAACTGGTCACTCAGTGTCGGAGACTTACAAGATCAAAATTTTGAATCTGAATACGATCGAGTAGTACTCGACATGTTAGCTCCATGGGAATGCGTTGATCTTGCTGCTCGTGCACTACGACCAGGCGGAGTCTTTCTAGCCTATGTTGCAACGACAACTCAACTTT
Organism: Bifidobacterium breve; assembly: GCA_945866155.1. Lineage (GTDB taxonomy): Bacteria > Actinomycetota > Actinomycetes > Nanopelagicales > Nanopelagicaceae > Planktophila. The sequence goes on along the minus strand of CAMBGL010000087.1, from coordinate 2,249 downwards.
CCGTAACCGCTGAAGCGCTCAAAGATGATGGTCGATTTACTGAACCAGAGAGTAGTGAAACGATTGTTCGTGGATGGCACCACGAAGGATTAGCAGTTCGCCCACAACAGCGCATGATTGGTCACACAGGTTTTCTCATTCAGTCTCGTCGTATGGCACCTGGTGTTGAAGTCCTTGCGCGACGACGTCGTTCGGCGAAAGGCTCTTACGGTGTCACGAAAGAGTGAGCGTTTAGTCAATCTCACAATTGCCTTACTGGCAACAAAGAGGTTTATTACAAAGAGTGAAATTTTTAGAACAGTCGAGGGCTATGAAGGAACTCCTGAGACTAAAGAGAGAATGTTTGAACGAGACAAGGACGATCTGCGCAATTTAGGAATCGAAATTGAAGTTGGTAGTTTTGATCCACTCTTCGATGATGAAGCCGGTTATCGAATAAGACCAGAGAGCTATGCACTCAATCTCGACGATATTTCTGGTGAAGATCTTGCTCTGCTCTCACTCGCGGCAGAGGCGTGGAGAGGAGCAGCACTAGATGGTGCGGCGCAAAGCGCACTACTCAGACTCTCTTCAATAGGTGTTGTCTCCGATATCGACTCTTTACCCGCAATGACACCTCGATTGAGCTCTTCGCATATAAGTTTTGAAACTCTTACAACTGCTATAACTTCTCGAATTCCGGTGACATTTAGTTACATCGCAGCCGAATTGAGTATCGAAGAAAGAATTGTAGATCCCTATGGAATAGCCACTCGAAATGGTCATTGGTACCTCGTCGGTTTTGATCATAAGCGCGAAGGTATTCGCATATTCAGATTTGATCGAATAGATGGCGATATCGCGAAAGCGTCAAAAGGTAAAAACTACGAAATCCCTAAAGATTTCGATTTGGCCGCTCAGATCAGTGGTGCAGATGCGCTTATGAAATCGGAAGTCGATATACGTAAAGGTAAGGCACATGTTTTGCGACACATGGCAATAAGTGTTGAAGATATGGGGGAGTGGGATCGAATAAGGATTTCCTACCCGGATGTAGAAAGAATAATAAAACTAGTTCTCTGGCATGGCGCAGATGCGAAAGTTATTAGCGATGATTCATTACGTACCGGTGTCGTAGATGCGCTTGGTGAGTTGGTGGTGCTTCATGGCTAAGAATCCAACCTCTCCGCTAAATAAAGCAGCTCGAATGCTCGACCTTGTTCCCTATTTGCATGCACATCAAGGAATAGCGTTATCCACTCTTGCCCAAAATTTTGGCGTGAGTGAGAGTGAAATGAATGCTGACCTCACGACGCTATGGATGTGTGGCTTACCGGGCTATACGCCGCTGGAATTGATTGATCTCTCTTTCGATTCTGGCTACGTCACGATTCGAAATGCGCAAACGCTAGAGAGTCCGCGTTCACTCAATAAAGAGGAAGCGATAGCACTTCTACTAGGTCTCGACCTTGTTCGTAGTGCACTTGCACGTGATCGTAAAGATTTACTATCAAATATCGATATCTTATCGCAACGTTTGCGAACACTCATTGGCTTGCAAGCTCAGTTGAAGGCGGAGCCAGCAATTGACGGTTCTATCCGTTCTACAATCACCAAAGCAATTTCTTCAGGAATATCTTTAGATATCAAGTATCACTCACTTTATGCCGATCGAATTTCACAGCGAACAATTTTGCCGATCGAATGGCAAAACGATACATTCCACGAATACGTATTTGCGTACTGTGATCAGGCTCAATCTTTCCGAACTTTCCGACTTGATCGTATACAAAGCGCCGCTATCGCTGAAAAGAAATTGAAACCCGAAAATCTTTCACAAGTTTTAGAGAATCCTCAAGTTTCTTATCGAATTCGCATACACAGCCACTTACGTGCTGCTCGAGAGCTCTTTGAATTTGAAGGAAACGACAAAGAGCTCCATCCTGGTATCGAAAAAGAAATCACTTCCTTCACAGCCGAATGGATGAGAAGGATGATCTTCTCTGCCGCGGCATCAGTTGAACTTCTCTTTCCAAAGAGCGAAAGAGGCGATATTGCGACTTCGGCGAAAGCCCTTTTGGCCCTCTATGAGAAGAAGTAAGGGGACCCTTAGATAAGAAGGGCGTTTCGGGGTACTATTTCCGCAAGGCACGAACCACAAAGGGGTATCCATGTTTCTACGCGAGCCAAGTCATATTCTGATTCTTCTTATTGTCGTCCTTGTCCTCTTTGGAGCAAAGCGTCTTCCAGATTCTGCTCGCTCACTCGGT
>CAMBGL010000086.1 GCA_945866155.1 Bifidobacterium breve | reverse complement strand
GATAACTTCGAGGCACCCGATCAGATAATCGATCAACTCGTAGATACTGACCCCTCCGAAACCGCCGAATGGCATGCCTCATTTGATGCCGCCCTTGAGCATGCAGGACCAGTTCGTGCTCGTTATTTGATGCTCAGTCTTCTCAAGCGAGCGCATGAAAAAAATATTGGTGTTTCCGCACTTCGCACAACTGATTACATCAACACAATCTCACCAGAAAATGAACCAGATTTTCCTGGCGATGAAATGATTGAACGTCGAATCCGCGCATTCAACAGATGGAATGCAGCGATGTTGGTTCACCGAGCGCAGCGTCCCGGTGTTGGAGTTGGCGGACATATTTCAACGTATGCCTCATCTGCCGCACTTTATGAAGTGGGTTTCAACCACTTCTTCCGTGGACAAGACCATCCAGGTGGCGGCGATCAAATTTTCTTCCAAGGACATGCAAGTCCTGGAATGTATGCGCGTGCATTTTTAGAGGGACGCTTTAGCGAAAATCAACTCGATGGTTTCCGTCAAGAACTTTCGCATACAGGTGGCGGATTATCTTCTTATCCTCATCCACGTCTGATGCCAGATTTTTGGCAATTCCCAACAGTGTCAATGGGTATTGGTCCACTCAATGCAATTTATCAAGCACGTTTCAATCGATACATGCACAACCGTGGAATCAAAGATACAAGCCAGCAACATGTATGGGCATTCCTGGGTGATGGTGAAGTAGATGAGGTTGATACTTTAGGTGCAATAGGTCTTGCTACACGAGAGAAATTAGATAACCTCACATTTGTAGTCAACTGTAATTTGCAGCGCCTCGATGGTCCTGTGCGCGGTAATGGAAAGATTATTCAAGAGCTCGAATCAATTTTCGGTGGAGCGGGCTGGAATGTAATCAAGGTCGTATGGGGTCGCGAGTGGGATCCACTTTTGGCACAAGATCGCGAAGGCGCACTTGTAAACCTTATGAATACAACTCTTGATGGAGATTTCCAAACATTCAAAGCAGAATCTGGAAAGTACATTCGCGATAACTTCTTTGGTCGCGATCCACGTACTGCTGCAATGGTTGGTAACTGGAGCGATGATCAGATTTGGAACCTCAAGCGCGGTGGCCATGATTACCGCAAGCTCTTCGCTGCATACACAGCAGCAATGCAGAGCAACGGTCGCCCAACAGTAATTTTGGCTAAGACAATCAAGGGTTGGACACTTGGTTCTCACTTCGAAGGTCGTAACTCAACGCACCAAATGAAGAAGATGACTCTTGAAGATATTCAACTATTTCGCGATCGTTTATTTATTCCAATTGCTGATGAGAAACTCGATAAGTATTTGCCACCGTATTACCGTCCCGCACCTGACTCACCAGAGATGAAATATCTGGAAGAGCGTCGCGCAGCCCTTGGTGGATCTATTCCACGTCGTCGTGCAATTTCAAAGCCTCTCCCACAACCTGATGATTCAGTTTATGAATCTGTACGACGTGGTTCTGGCCAACAAGAAATTGCAACAACCATGGCATTTGTGCGCATGCTCAAAGATCTCATCAAGGATCCAGGACTTGGTTCACGTATCGTGCCGATTATTCCTGATGAGGCTCGCACCTTTGGTATGGATTCACTATTTCCAACACTGAAAATTTATTCACCACATGGTCAGCAATACACAGCAGTTGACCGTGAATTGATGCTCTCGTATAAAGAATCAACTTCGGGTGTCATTCTTCACGAAGGTATCAATGAGGCCGGCTCTGTTGCCTCATTTACAGCAGTTGGTTCTTCTTATTCAACTCATAACGAGCCAATGATTCCTATCTATATTTTCTATTCAATGTTTGGTTTCCAGCGCACAGGAGATGGTTTCTGGGCAGCAGCAGATCAAATGACTCGTGGCTTTGTTATGGGAGCAACTGCTGGGCGTACAACACTCAATGGTGAAGGCCTGCAACACGAAGATGGGCACTCACATCTATTAGCTGCAACTAATCCTGCTGTTGTTTCATACGATCCAGCATTTGCATACGAAGTTGGACATATCTTCAAAGATGGTTTGCGTCGTATGTATGGCGAAAATAGTGAAAACATTTTCTACTACATGACTATTTACAACGAACCATATATGCACCCTGCAGAGCCAGAGAATTTGGATCTGCATGGCTTGCTCAAGGGAATTTATCTCTATGCACCAGGTGTAAATCAGAAGAAGAAGCGCACACAGATATTAGCCTCAGGTGTTGCTCTGAACTGGGCCCTCAAAGCACAGAAATTACTCGAAGAAGATTGGGGCGTATCAGCCTCAGTCTGGTCAGTAACTTCATGGAATGAGTTGCGCCGTGATGGGCTTGCAACTGATTCACACAATTTGCTCCATCCAGCTTCAAAAAAGAGTGCATACATTTCACAAAAATTAGCTGATGCACGTGGCCCAGTTATTGCGGTCAGTGATTTCATGCGCGCTGTACAAGATCAGATTGCACCTTGGATCGAAAATCCGTTCTACTCACTTGGTACCGATGGCTTTGGTCTCTCCGATACTCGTGGAGCACTACGTCGCCACTTCAAGGTTGACGCAGAATCAATCACCGTTGCAACTCTGGCCCAGCTTGCTAAATCTGGTGAAATAAACGAGAAACTTGTTCAGCAAGCAATTGATAAATATCGAATCTTTGATATCTCAGCTGCCGATGCTGGCAATACAGAAGGCTCTGGCTGATTATTTACTTTGTTTGTGAACTACAGCATGAGCAAAATATGGCACAAATAGCAACATTACTGCTGGGATAAATAAGGCAATACCCAAATTAGTTGCTTGCGCTGTCCATGCGACTATCCATTTGACTATAAAAATTAAGATAACGTTGATTAGCATTATTTCAGCCATCACAATACTTGTCGGTGAGCCCGATCGTGTATTTGCAGCGTTAGTAAATATTGGGCCAATAAATGAGGAGCCCAGTCCTGAGATAAACATGCCAATAAGTAGAACTAGTAGAGCCATATTTCGATGCTCTCTACCTAGCGCCATTGCTGCTGCAACAGCTGCAAAACATGCAACTCCCGCACCGACTGCCCCAAGCATCACTAATTTCTCAATCGAATACTTGGAGAAGAGTCTGTGGATGGTAAGTCGTCCGAGAATCATTGCAATCATAAAGATAATAAATGGAATTGTATTCATTCCATTATCGAATCCCAATGTATCTTTGGCGAAAATCGTAATCCAGTCCCCTATAGCAAATTCGAGATAGCAGGCTAATAACAAACCGCCAGCAACTGCCTTATCGATATGAAAATTCGTTATCAAAGTGCGTATGGAGTAATCATCATCAGGGCTGGAATCAGGTCCAATCATTTCAGGTGATAGCAAATAGAAAATGAACAACATCCCTGAAAAGACTAAGAGCGTCAATACAGTTATATGAATCTGAAGAGAGACTCTGCCAACTAGAAATCCAGCAAGCAGGGCTGATAAAAGGGCCCCTGCGCTCCACATTCCGCTGAGATGAGTCAGATGGATCTTGCCTGTCCTGCCTTGTAAATGAAATGTTTGAGTTTGATTTGCAATTATGTAAGCTGAAATCGCAGCACCGAAAATAATATTAAAGAGTAAAAATATGGCACTCGAAGTTGTATGAACGAGAACAAAAAGGCAGACCATAATCGTACTAATTGATGCGAAGTAAATAAGTTTATTTCCGTACCTATGAACAACATGGCCCATCGTAAGTAAACTAACAAGAGATCCGATAGAGCCAGTACTTAGAAGTGAACCGAATTGACCATTACTGAGATTAAGGTTTGCCTTCAATTCTGGAAAACGTGGGGTGAGGCCCATGATGCCAAAACCAAATAAAAAGTAGGTGTAACGTAACAAATCTAATTCGCGCTTAGGAGATATTTTTCTCATCAGTAGAGCGCATTCGCTAGGGCGCTACGGGCAGCTATAACGCGTGGGTCGGCAGGATCTACGAGTGCAAAAAGTATTAATAGGTGGTCTTTTGCTTTAGTTTTATCATCACCTGAATGGCTACGAATAAAATCTAGTAAACGATTAAAAGCTGATTCAATATCCCCCGTGACAACAGACATATCTGCAGCATTTATCTGCAAACTCACATCATCCACATTTTTATCAGCTTGATTCTTGATTACCGCTGGATCTAATTTTTCTGTGCGAATAAGCAATTGAGTCTGCGCAAGACCTAATTTTGCAAAAGGATCATTTGGTTTTCTATTGAGTAATTTCTTATATGCATTTTCAGCGCTTATAAAATCCCCCGCCTCCAATGCAGCGAGCGCTTCGTCCTCTTCGGGTTCAATTTTCTCAACTGGTGCATCACCAATTCCTTGCTCGGCAGCGAGCGCTAAAACTTTATCGATTACTAAACGCACTTGAGCTTCCGGATAATTTTGTTCGAAAAGGGGAACCATCTGTTCTTTTATAAGGGCCACAGCAAATGGAATAGTTGCAACTTGTAGCGCTTGAGCAACTTGTGGCTGGGTATCTATATCCACGCGGGCAAGTAGCCATCCTCCCGCGCTTTCTTTTTCAATCTTTCCAAGGGTTGTAACCATCTCAACAGATTCAGGACTTCGCAGCGACCAGCAAATAATGATGACCGCTTTAGTGCGCGATGCAACAAGAATTTCTGAGGTCAAATTTGTGGGAGTAACTTCGATTCCGGCCATTGGGCCAGTGCTTTCGACTTTTGGTTTTCCTAAGGAACTGAGATCCACCGCACGTGCAAAATTAGGAGGCAGAGTCACTTGCTTATCCTATAGGACTGCTGGTTCAACTCCAGAATCTCGGCGGAATGGCAATATATCTTTGAAATATGCCTGAGTTGCAAATTCCAATCCAACATCTTTTCCTGCCTTCTCATTGAGATACCAGCGATG
>CAMBGL010000085.1 GCA_945866155.1 Bifidobacterium breve | reverse complement strand
CGGCGATGCACGGTCTTGTCGACGTTGCACATGTTGATCACCTGCACCCAGATTCAATAATCGCACTCGCTACTGCCGCCGATGGTCCAGCACTAACTAAGAAATGCTTTGGCGATGAAATATTGTGGATTGATTGGCGCCGCCCTGGCTTTCAATTAGGACTAGATATTGCCGAACTTGCAAAGAAGAATCCATCAGCAAAGGGAGCAATCCTTGGTGGTCATGGTCTAACAACGTGGGCTAGCACTAGTGAAGAGTGCGAAAAGCGCTCAATTGACGCTATAAATAAGGCAGAAAAGTTCTTAGCCGACAATGGTCGCAAAGATCCATTTGGTGATGTCATAAAGCAATGGGCACCGCTCACACCCGATGCACGTCGTGCACGCGCAGCCGCACTCGCTCCATCACTTCGAGGAATCGCATCACGCGATGCCCGCATGATTGGAAACTTTAGCGATACAGACGTCGTACTAGATTTCATTTCACGCAAAGAGCTAACGCGCCTAGGTGCATTAGGCACATCGTGTCCTGATCACTTCTTGCGTACAAAAGTATCCCCAATGATTCTAGATACTCCAGCTGATGCGCCTATTGAAACCGTGATTGCTCGAGCACATGAATTACACGAGGAATATCGCAAGGGATATGCCGATTACTACAACCGCTATGCAACTAAGGAATCACCTGCTATGCGCGGTGCCGATCCACTCATTATTTTGGTGCCAGGTATTGGAATGTTTAGCTTTGGAAAAGATAAGCAGACAGCACGTGTAGCTGGTGAGTTCTACATCAATGCAATCAATGTAATGCGTGGCGCAGAATCTGTCTCTAGTTATAAGCCAATTGCTGAATCTGAAAAGTTCAATATTGAATATTGGGATCTTGAAGAGGCAAAACTTCGTCGCATGCCAAAGCCAAAAGCACTCGCTGGACGAATTGCACTAGTAACAGGTGGTGGTTCAGGAATAGGTAAAGCAACTGCGCAGCGCCTCGCATCTGAGGGTGCATGTGTTGTTATTGCAGACCGCGACTTTGAAGCAGCAAAGAAAGTTGCTGCAGAACTTGGCGGAGCAGATAAAGCATTTGCTGTCTCCGTTGATGTCACCGATGAAAGCGCAGTTGCTGCATCTATTGATGCATGTGCACTCGCTTTTGGTGGTGTTGATTTAGTCGTCAACAACGCAGGACTATCTATTAGCAAGCCACTCGTTGAGACATCAGTAACTGATTGGGATGTTCAACATAATGTGATGGCACGTGGCTCTTTCCTTGTATCTCGCGAAGCAGCTAAAGCAATGATCGCCCAGAAAATGGGGGGTGATATTGTCTATATCTCCTCTAAAAACAGCGTATTTGCTGGTCCAAACAATGTTGCTTACGGTGCAACAAAAGCTGATCAAGCACATCAAGTTCGCTTACTTGCTGCAGAACTTGGTGGATATGGAATTCGCGTCAACGGCGTCAATCCTGATGGAGTTGTAAAGGGCTCTGGAATCTTTGCAAGTGGGTGGGGTGCACAACGCGCAGCTGTCTATGGAGTGGAAGAAGAAAAGCTTGGCGAATATTACGCACAGCGCACAATCTTGAAGAAGGAAGTTCTTCCAGATCACATTGCTGCTGCAGTATTTGTCTTATGTGCAAATGAATTGCCACTTACTACGGGACTTCATATTCCAGTCGATGGTGGAGTTGCAGCAGCTTTCTTGCGCTAACCATGGGCCGCTATATCGCAGTTGATCTCGGTGCTACATCGGGACGTGTTGCACTCGTTGATACCAATTCAGGTACTTTCGACATCAATGTTGTGCACCGCTTTCCTCATGAAGTTATTACTAATGAAGATGGCGCAATGCGATGGGATTGGGAGTTTATTCTCAAAGAATCCCTTATTGGTATTGAAAAAGCGGCCGCCCTTGGTCCTGTTACCTCCCTTGCTATCGATTCATGGGCTGTTGATTATGGATTTTTGGATTCTTCTGGCAAAGAGCTTTTACCTATACGTTCATACCGTGATCCTCGAAATCAAGTTGCATTTGAGGCAACACTTGCAAAATATGGCAAAGAACGTATTTATCAAACAACTGGAATACAGTTCTTATCGCTGAACTCAATTTATCAATTGATTGCTGCTAAAGAAGATCCAAACTATGTCGGCGCTGCTCAATTTTTATTAGTACCAGATTTTATGAATCATGCTCTTACCGGGGTGGCATCTACTGAAATAACTAATGCCTCAACAACCCAGTTATTAGATACAAAATCGCGCACATGGGATTACGAACTCATTGAATTACTGGGATTGCGTGCAAGTCTTTTTCCTGCGCTTCATGAACCAGGAAGTGACTTGGGTGTAATTCGTGGCTATGGACCGCTCAATGGAATCAAAGTTGTTGCTACTGGCTCACATGACACTGCTTCAGCGGTAGCTGGCGCACCTATAGAAAACGCTGAAATTGAGGCTTATTTATCGAGTGGTACATGGTCGCTACTTGGTATTGAATCAAGTGTTCCATTTCGCGGTAGTGATGCCTTTGCAATAAATCTAACGAATGAACTTGGCGTAGAAAACACAGTTCGTGTTCTCAAAAACATTACTGGCCTTTGGATCTTCGAAGAATGTCGCCGAACTTGGCGTGAAGAAGGATTCACGCCAGAACTTACTGAGCTCATTTCACTTGCAGAAAATTCAACATTCAAATCTGTTATTGATCCAAACAATCTTCTATTCGCAACACCAGGGGATATGCCACACAAGGTTGCGCGATTCTGCCGTGAAAGCAATCAACCAGAGCCACAGAGTCATGGCGATTACATCCGTTGTATTTTTATTAGCTTGGCTCTTGCATATAAGAAAACACTTGAAGAGATTGAAGAAGTTACGGGTAAGAAGATTAGCAAGATACATATTCTTGGTGGTGGGTCACAGATTCATTTGCTCAATCAAATGGCAGCCGATGCAACAGGATGTGTTATCTCTGCTGGACCTACTGAATCAACATTGATCGGCAATGTTGCTATGCAAGCAATTGCTTCAGGAGAATTTGCTAACTTAGCCGAGGCGCGAAATGCAATTAGAAAGAGTTTAGCTCCCAAGCTATTTACACCTCAAAAGCATTGACCTTCTTTACCTAGGGAATTATTCTTAGGTATGAGCCAAACATTGCACCCACATTCACCGTATTCATTAGCATTCACCGCCAACGAACTTTCTGCACGTTGGATCAAAGTAGTTGAAAGCGAAGTCCCAGAACTAGAGCACAGACCTGTCTACCAACTTCGCTTTGAATTCGCATGCGGTAAGAAGGTAAAGAGTGCGCGTGTTCGAGCAACCGCGCAGGGTCAATACCAACTCTTTATCAATGGAGTAAAGATTGGTGATGAAGAACTAACACCTGGCTCTACTGATTATGGCGTTCAGATAGCGGTACAAACATTCGCTGTTACAAACCTTATAGACAAGAATGCGATCGTAATTCTCCTTGGAGATGGCTGGTTTCGCTCTGTTATGGGGGCATTTAAGCAGCCAAATAACTTTGGTACACATGTTGCTGCACTTGCTCAATTAGAGATTACATATGAGGATGGAAGCACAGAAGTTGTTTCTACAAACAAAAATTGGCGCGTAGGGACTTCTCATATAACTTCTGGGGACTTAATTCTCGGGCAAAATGAAGACCGCCGCTTGATCAATACTGCAACTTACAAAGCAGGTTTTGATGATTCTAATTGGGTACATCCGGAGGAAATCTCTGTTGATGCTGTGCTGGTTGCTCAGTTTGCTCCACCAGTTCGTCGTACTGAGGAGATAGTTCCAGTCTCAGTAAAAAGAATTTCAAAAGATGTACAAGTTGTGGATCTTGGCCAAAATATTAATGGTTGGATGCGTTTATTGGATCTTGGCCCATCAGGTACTGAAATTACCTTGATCCATGGTGAGGTACTAGATGCTAGCGGTGATGTAACACTTGACCACTTGACTCTTGAGTTTCCTGGAATTGGTAGACCAGATGCTGGTCAAATTGATCGGGTGATTTCAGCTGGGACTCCTGGAGATATCTTTGAACCACAATTTACAACCCATGGTTTCCAATTCATCAGCGTCGTTGGCCATCCAAAAGATCTCACTACAAAGGATTTGGTAGGAATTGTTGTTCACAGTGATTTGAAGAAAACTGGATGGTTTGAATCCAATGATGCACGTCTGAATTGGTTACACGAAGCAACTGTGTGGTCACTTCGCGACAATATGTGCGATGTTCCAACAGATTGCCCAACACGTGAGCGCGCAGGATGGACAGGGGATTGGCAGATATTCGCACCAACTGCCGCTTATCTCTTTGATGTCAATGATTTCTCGCGCAAGTGGTTAGCCGATGTTGTAGTTGGTCAGCGCGAAGATGGCGCCGTTCCAAATATTGCACCACCTGATTTCACGGGATCTTTCAAGGGACCAATGGCGCATATCAATGCCTCTGCCGGTTGGGGCGATGCAATTATTGCTGTGCCACTTGCAATGTATGAAGAATATGGAGATACCCGGGCGCTAGAAGAGTGCTTTGATGCGGCAGAAAAGTGGATAAGTTTCGGCCTACATCGCTCAAAAACACAGCGTCACCCAGATCGTGAAAAGTTGCGTCCCGTTGCAGCGGCGCACGAAGAATTTTTATGGGATACCCCTTACCACTGGGGTGAATGGTTAGAACCAGGTGTTGATACAACAGATTTCGGTGTTCTACTGACTGCAGACCGCGCAGATGTTGCAACTCCGTACTTACATCGCTCTGCAAAGCAGATGGTCCTTGCTGGAAAGATTCTTGGTAAACCAGAATCTGTCTTAGATCACTACCGAAAAGTTGCTGAGAATACAAAGAATGCATGGCAAAAAGAATTCATTACATCAGATGGATTACTCAACCCTGATACTCAAGCACATTATGTACGAGCACTAGATTTTGGCTTGGCACCAGATGAACTGCATACTAAGTTTGTAAATCGACTAGTCGAACTTGTGCGTGCTGCTGGAACACACTTAGGTACTGGCTTTCTAACAACTCC
>CAMBGL010000084.1 GCA_945866155.1 Bifidobacterium breve | reverse complement strand
GAGGGAAACACCCGGTCCCATTCCGAACCCGGAAGTTAAGCCTCTCAGCGTCGATGGTACTGCAAGGGTGACCTTGTGGGAGAGTAGAACGTCGCCGGACTTCTTTTATAAAAAGGGGCGCTTTAACGAGCGCCCCTTTTTTATTTCTCTAGAATGTTTTTGTTGATTGCACTACAAATATTTTTTTCAAGAAAGGAGTAACGAATGGAATCTCGAGGAAACTCTTCCGGACGTCCTCCGCAAAAAAGAACATCAGATCGACCTGCAACTGAGCGCCCTGCTCGAGGTGGAAGTTCATCACGCCCTGGTGCGCCGCGACAAACTCGCGATGGATCAGATCCACGCGGTGCACGTCCAGCACCAGTAGATCGCGACCAGTCACGACTTCGTCCACGTATTTTTGAACCTGATATTCCCGAAGACGTTACCGGAGAAGAGTTAGAGAAAACAGTTCGCGCAGAGTTGCTAAGTCTCTCTGCAGAGAATGCAAAAGTAGTTTCGCGCCATCTTGTCTGCGTAAATATGTATATGGATAGCGATCCACAATTGGCTCATAAACATGGAATTGCTGCGGCGCATCATGCAGGTCGATTAGCTGTTGTTCGCGAGAGCGCTGGTTATGCGGCATATCGCGCAGGACATTACGAAATCGCCCTCAAAGAATTGCGTGCCTCACATCGAATCTCTGGTGATGTAAGTATGTGGCCAGTGATGGCAGATTGTGAGAGAGGCCTTGGAAACCCCTTGAAAGCACTTGCTTTAGCGGGTTCACCTGAAGTTAAAAAATTGGGTAAAGCAGAAGAGATTGAAATGCGCATTGTTGCATCAGGTGCACGTCGCGATCTTGGTGAAAATGATGCTGCGGTAATTACTTTGACCTGTAAAGAATTGAAGAATGAAAGTGAAGAATGGTCGGTTCGCCTGCGCTATGCATATGCCGACGCACTAAATCATGCAGGGCGAAAAGAAGAAGCGCGCGAATGGTTTATCAAATGTGCAGAGATTGATCGGGAAGAGATTACAGATGCTTCTGAGAGAGTAGATCAATAGTTCTCCACAGAAGTAGAAAATAGTTCAGGACATTGTCAGAGGCCAAAGAGATGATGGGACTCCTTTATGAATGGAGTTCTAAATGAGCGTAGCGAGCAAGAAGAAGATTGCAGATGAAGAAGAGTTGCCAGATTACTCACTCAATGATGTTCTATTGCGAGGAAGGGTATCTGCCAAAGCAATCGAAAAAGAATTACCAAGTGGCGACAAAGTTGTTGAGTTCCGCCTTATCGTTACCCGACTTGAGAGCAATGGCGTCGACACTCTCGATATTGCGGCATGGAGTTCAAAAATCCGCAGACAGGCACTGGCCCTCAAAGATGATGAATGGGTAGAAATTTCGGGAGCAATCCATCGCAGATTCTGGAAAAGCCCTACGGGAGTAGCAAGTCGCTGGCAGGTTGAAGCAGTCGGGATTAGCAAGATTTAGGTAGGCTAGGAAGTAGACGGGGTCGCAGATCTCATTTCACTTTGATTTTGGAGCACCATGGCTAACGATCTCTTTAGCACTCTACGCACCTATCTCACGAAGGTGAGCGAGGGAGAAAAATCTCCAGCGGAAATTGCAGCAGCACTCAATGTATGGGTGCGCGAGAGCGGAGAGGCTCTCAAATCTAAGATCGAAGAAGAGGTTGAAAGTTCAGTCTCAAAAATGGGCTTTGTGAAGCGCGAAGAATTTGATGAACTCAAGCGCAAACTTGAGGCGATGAATTCCGAGAGTGGCCCAAAGAAGGCATCGAGTGCAAAGGCTGCTAAAAAGAGTCCGGCTAAAAAGTCAGCTACAAAAAAGGTAGCAGCTAAAAAAAGTCCTGCAAAGAAAAGTCCAGATAAAAAGGTAAGGAAATCTGCATAATGGAGAATAACGAGATTGCACAAGAGAGCACTCTTGCCGATGAGGTACGTAGTGAGCTTTCAGAGATCGATTCTTTAGATATTACAGAGCATGCAGAGCGCTTTGAAAACCTTCATAAGAAATTGCACGAAGCCCTAACGACTATTGATGGTCTCTAATTTAGAAAAATGAAGACACGTTTGGATGCCGAACTAGTGAGACGCGAATTAGCGCGTTCTCGCGATCAAGCGGCAGACCTTATTGAAAAACGTTCAGTTTTGGTAAATGGAATTCCTGCTACAAAGACGGCAACGCAAGTAGATGCGCAGACTTCAATTGTTATTGCCGGTGATCGCGATGATTTTGTTTCGCGTGGTGGGCACAAATTAGCGGGTGCACTCGATTCCTTTACTGATATCGAAGTAACGGGAAAGCGCTGTCTTGATGCGGGTGCATCAACAGGGGGCTTCACCGATGTTCTATTGCGTCGAGGGGCTGCGCACGTTGTTGCAGTTGATGTTGGTTATGGCCAATTAGCGTGGGAGCTGCGTCAAGATGAGCGCGTGAGTATTTTGGATAGGACAAATATCCGACACCTCACGGGAGAGATGGTGGGCGAAGCAATCGACCTTGTCGTAGCTGATCTCTCATTTATTTCACTGACTCTAGTTCTTCCGGCGCTTGCCGCAGTTTCAAAAGCGGAGGCAGACTTTGTGATCATGGTGAAACCACAATTTGAAGTTGGTCGCGAGAAGTTAGGTGCTGGCGGAGTAGTTCGCGATCCTGCTCTTCGTAAGTCAGCAGTAATTGATGTTGCAGAATCTGCCTACGATGTTGGTCTTGGAACTTTGGGCATTGCAGCAAGTCCGCTACCTGGACCCGCCGGGAATGTTGAATATTTCTTATGGCTTCGACGCGGAGCGCAACAAATTGATGAAGGCGCACTAGATCAGGCGATTGCGATGGGACCACAATGAAAAGACGGGCAATACTCGTAATCAAAGGTGATCGCCCAGAAGCGATAGCGGCAAGTGAGAAGATCGCTGCAGAATTAGTTAGTGCAGATTTCGAACTCTTCACAATTTCCAAAGTTTCATTGGAGCAAGTAACTACATGTGATGTATCAGAGTTACCATCTAGTGAAATTGTCATTGTCCTTGGGGGAGATGGAACTATTTTGCGTGGGGCTGAAATTGCTCGTGAGCAAAATATTCCGTTACTTGGCATCAACCTCGGCCATGTTGGTTTCTTAGCAGAAGTTGAAAAGGTCGCAATCTCAGAAGTTGCACAATCAATAATTTCGAAAGATTATGTGATGGATTCACGCATGGTCTTGTCGTACTCAGTTACACGCGATGGCGCAATCGTAAATTCTGGTTGGGCTCTCAATGAGGTTACTGTTGAACGAAATTCAACGACTATGGTCGACCTCTTAGTGGAAATTGATTCGCGGCCACTCTCGCGTTGGGGCTGTGATGGCCTTATCTGCTCCACTCCAACGGGTTCAACTGCCTATGCATTCTCTGCAGGTGGCCCTGTCCTATGGCCAGAAGTTGAAGCACTTGTATTGCTACCAATTTCGGCACATGCTCTTTTTTCTCGCCCAATGGTCGTTTCACCGCAGTCAGAGATTGTTGTTCTTGTTGAATCTTCCGATGCCCTTTTATCAGCTGATGCAATACGAAAATCACCTTTGCAATTAGGAGATCGCGTCCACATCAAAAAAGATTCTTCTATAGTCAAACTTGCACATACGAAAGGAACAATCTTTACAGATCGCTTAGTTGCTAAATTCAAACTTCCCGTTGAAGGATGGCGCGGTGAGTGATCGTACGTTCCTAGAAGAGATAACAATTCGCTCGATCGGAGTAATAGATCAGGCATCTCTGGAATTGAGCAAGGGCCTTACAGTCTTGACTGGTGAAACCGGTGCAGGAAAGACAATGATTCTGACAGCCCTCAATCTTGTTTTGGGAGGAAAAAGCGATTCTTCACTTGTTCGAAAAGGCAGTGAGCGACTAGTTGCAAGCGGGCGATTCGCGATACCCAAGAAATCGATTGCGCTATTCGAAGATGGTGGAGCAACAGTTGAAGATGGCGAGATCATCATCACCCGTACAGTTAATAGCGATGGAAAGAGCAAAGCGGCCACTAGCGGTGTATCTGTGCCTGCAAGCGTTCTTGCAACTATCGCTGAAAATTTAGTAGAGGTTCATGGTCAGTCGGCAAATATCGCTCTTACTAAAAGTTCCAAACAACGCGATCTACTAGACCAATTTGGTGGCCAAGCTATCGCAAAGGCTTTTCTTACCTATCAGGAGTCATTTGCCGCTTTTCATGAACTCAAAGAGCGCATCGCGGCTATTAAGAAGAGTTTGTCGCAGAGCGAGAAGGAGATTGCGGAGTTAGAAGAATTTGTTGAAGCGTTCAAGAAATTATCTCCTAAAGAGAACGAGATTGAAGAGTTAGATCAGATGATTGCTCGGCTATCTAGTGTCGAGGAATTGAGGTTAGCTGCAGAACAAGCTCTTGCGACTCTCAATGATGAGGAAGCTGGCGCCCTTACAACTCTTGGAATTGCACGTAAAGCACTAGATACTGCGCGAAATAAGGATCTCGTTCTTGAGGGTATGTATCAAAATCTAAGTGAAAGTTTCTTCTTAGTCTCGGATGCCTCGAGTTCGCTCTCCTCATATTTGTCCTCATTGGAGGCAGATCCTCAAGCTCTAGAAAATATGCAACTTCGTAAGTCTGGAATTGTTGCTTTGATAAAACGCTGGGGTAGTTCTGCTAGTTCTGCTGCAGAGATAAAGGAACTCACCATTCGCTTCAAGAATTCCGCAACACGAATAGCAGATCTACGTGGCGGTGATGCCAGAGTTGCTGAATTAGAGAAAGAATTCACAAAGGTCAAAGGAAAACTCAAGAGTGATGCGACGGCACTCTCAGTGGCTCGCGAAAAGTGCGCAGGGGAACTTTCAAAAGCAGTAACGAAAGAAATTATTGAACTTTCAATGCCGCACACCATATTGAGCGTTGCAGTCTCACATCCGGATTATGCAAGTGCAATGAAGGAATCTGATTTTGCGTCTACTGGATGTGATGAGATAGCAATATATTTACAAGGTGATCGAAGCGCGCCATTAGTCTTGCTCTCAAAAGGTGCAAGTGGTGGAGAAATGTCTCGTGTCATGTTGGCACTTGAAGTTGTGCTTGCGAAAACACATCCTGTCGGTACATATGTTTTTGATGAAATTGACGCTGGAGTGGGTGGAAAAGCGGCAATTGAGGTAGGACGACGTTTATTTGAACTATCAAAATTTGCGCAGGTTATTGTTGTAACGCATCTGCCACAAG
>CAMBGL010000083.1 GCA_945866155.1 Bifidobacterium breve | reverse complement strand
ATTTCCCTTTATCTTTGAGCGGTCAAATGCATGTAATGGTTGTCCTAATTCCAGCATTACATAATTCGTAATATCGACAGCAAGTGAAATTGAACGCATTCCCATTTTTTCAATACGACGAGACATCCACAATGGAGTTAGTGCATCTGCTTTGTAATTGGCCAGAGTTCGAAGATAAAAGACCGAAGCACCATCTTCGAGAACAGGCGTAACACCATTACCACTTTTTTTGAATTCCACATTCTTGAGTGCTTCTACTGGATCAACAAACTTCACGTTCAGAGCACCCGCAATTTCGCGTGCTAAACCACGAATACTCAGTGCATAGCCGCGATCTGGATTTACAGCGATATCAAAAATCACATCATTGATTTCTAGTGCTGCTATCGCATCAGTTCCAACTGCAAGAGAGTTAGCAGGTAGGACAATAATTCCGGAATGATCTTCACCTAATCCGAGTTCACGTGAAGAGCAAATCATTCCGTTACTTGTCTTGCCATACGTTTCGCGGGCTGAGATTGCAAAATTTCCAGGAAGTACAGCTCCAGGAAGTGCAGCAACGACTAGATCTCCTACTGCAAAATTTGTAGCACCGCATATGACGAACCGGCTCTGCTTTTCACCACAATCCAATTCGACATAACGAATCGGCTTCTTATTTCCAGTGAGCTCTTCAATAGCTAATACTTTTGCGACTACAAGAGGACCAGTTAGGTCCGCGCCTTGAGTGATGATTTCTTCGACCTCAAAGCCAACGCGAATGAAAGCATCTGAGATTGCTTCTGCACTTATTGATTCTGGGATAGCGGCGAATTCACGCAACCACGATAAGGGCGCGCGCATTACAAGCCCATTCCGAACTGTCGAGTGAAACGTAAATCTCCTTCAACGATGTCATGCATGTCAGTAATTCCATGACGAACCATCAAAGTACGTTCTAATCCCATTCCAAATGCAAAACCTGTGAAGATATCTGTATCAATTCCACAAGTCTGGAGAACCTTCGGATTGACCATTCCGCAACCGCCCCATTCAATCCAGCGACCGTTGAAGAAGATATCAACTTCTGCACTTGGTTCAGTGAAAGGAAAAAACGAGGGTCGAAGTCGAGTTGTTACATCTGCACCGAACATGTGCTGTGCAAAGTTATCAAGAGTGCCTTTGAGGTGAGCCATTGTAATTCCGCGATCAACGACAAGGCCTTCTACTTGATGAAATACAGGACTATGAGTTGCATCGAGTTCGTCAGCGCGGAAAGTTCTTCCGGGAGAGATGATGTAGATAGGAGGTTCTTGGGTCAACATTGTTCGAATTTGCACAGGTGAAGTTTGAGTACGCAGAACCATTCCTGACTCGAGTGGTTCGATAAAGAATGTGTCCTGCATAGTACGCGCTGGGTGATCTGCTGGAATGTTGAGAGCATCAAAGTTGAGCCATCCTGATTCCATCTCTGGACCCTCTGCAACTGAAAAACCTTGCTCAATAAAGAAATCTGAAATTTCATTCCTGATAATTGTGATTGGGTGCAGCCCGCCACGATGCATACGACTGGCGGGAAGCGTTATATCTACAACTTCTTCGAGTAATACTTTTTGATCTCTTATGTTTTCCAATTTCTTTGTGGCACTATCCAGTGCGCTTGCAATCTGCGCCTTCGCATCTCCGATTACTTTTCCAAATGATGCTTTCTCATCTGGTGAAAGCGAGCCAAGTGATCTACTTGCTAAAGAGATAGGAGCCTTATCCCCCATATGCGCCAGGCGTGCACTCTTGAGTTCATCAAGGTCGGTCGCGAGGAGAAAGGCGGCTTGAGCATCTTTTACCCAGCCAGCTACTTCCTTTGAATCCATAACGCGAACTCTATCGCGACGAGTTAGCAGAGGTCGGGATATTTGAAAGGTGATACATAACAATCGATGCCGCAGCAGAGAGATTGAGGCTCTCGGCATTTCCAGGCATAGGAATGCTCACCTGCACAAGATTCTGTGGCGTTGCAATGCCTCGTGCTTCATTACCAAAAATTGCAATGCAATCACTATCTATTTTTAACTCTGGAAGTGTGGTCGAACCCTTTGATCCCAATGTAAACATTTGAGTATTTGGAAAGGTAGCAACTAATTCATCCAATGAGACACCTTCAAAAACAGGTATATGCCACAACGATCCAGCAGTTGATCGCACAACTTTCGGGGAAAACAGATCGACACTTCCCGGCGAAGTGACAATGGCACTCATTCCCATTGCATCGGCAGATCGAATGATTGTTCCTGCGTTGCCAGGATCTTGAATCTCTGACAAATAAATGATTCTGCTCTTTCCGCGTAGTTGTAATTGGGAAATAGCGCGCTCTGGGATTGAGCAAATCGCAAGAATTCCTTGTGGCGTAATCGTCTCTGATATCGCAGCCATTACTTCATCGCTCACATCAACAGTATTGATGTCAGATATATTTAGTGAATCCTCTAGACGGTTGCGTCCATTGCTTGTGAGATAAAGAGTATCGATTGAAATTTCGTTGCGAAATGTAATTGCTTCGCGAACGCTCTGAATTCCTTCAGCGACAAAAAGAGCTGCATTCCGTCTCTCTTTTACACCCCTAGAACCAATCAGAGCCTTCACTCGCGCAATATGTGGCGAATGAAGGCTCTCAATCATTGGTGCCTATTAAGCAGAGATCAAGCTTTTGCGAGCAACATCAACTAGTGTCTTGAATGTTGCTGGCTCATTTGTTGCTAGCTCTGAAAGTACACGACGATCAACTTCAACTCCTGCAGCCTTTAGGCCTTGGATGAAGCGGTTGTATGTAAGTCCATTGGCGCGGCATTCAGCATTGATGCGTTGAATCCACAGACGACGGAAATCGCCTTTCTTATCTTTGCGGTCATTGAATGCATAAACCATTGAGTGCGTAACTTGCTCTTTCGCCTTTGTGAAAAGACGTGAACGTTGTCCACGATATCCACTTGCGCGCTCGAGAGTTGTGCGGCGCTTCTTTGCTGCGTGAACTCCACGTTTTACTCTTGCCATTTAGTCACGCTCCTTATTTCAAACCAAGCATGCGCTTGGCTGTCACTGTTACGGTTGCTTTTGCTGAAGTCTCTGTACTCAAGCGACGTGTCTGTCGTGAGGATTTGCGCTCGAGAAGGTGGCGCTTACCAGCGCGCTCGTGCATGATCTTTCCTGTACCTGTGACGCGGAAGGTCTTCTTCGCACCACTGTGTGTCTTCATCTTTGGCATTACATGCTCCCTTACTCGGTTGTCTCAGCTGCAGCTTCGGCTTTCGCTTTGCGTGCGGCTTTCTGTTCTGCAACTGCTTCTGTCTTCTTCTTCGTTGGACCCAGGACCATCGTCATGTTTCGTCCCTCTTGCTTTGGGGCGAATTCAATGAAGGCCACTTCTGCAACATCTTCTGCAAGACGTTGCAACATTTTGTAACCCAACTCAGGACGCGTTTGTTCTCTTCCACGAAACTTCATCGTAACTTTCACCTTGTCGCCACCTTTGAGAAACTTTTCTACTTGAGCACGTTTGGTCTCATAGTCGTGAGTTTCAATCTTTGGTGTCAATCGCACTTCCTTCACCACAATGTGGGTCTGGTTCTGTCGCGCTTCCCGTGCCTTCTGTGCAACTTCGTACTTATATTTTCCGAAGTCCATGATCTTGCATACGGGCGGATTAGCATCTGGTGCAATCTCAACTAAGTCGAGACCAACTTCATCTGCCATCTTTAACGCTGTATCGATATCTACAACTCCAACTTGTTCTCCGGTGTAACCGATGAGACGAATTTGAGGTGTACGAATTCGATCGTTGATGCGCGGTTCTGTTGTGATTTGTGCTCCTTATGGTTGTGTCGAACGCTTCTAGTGAATCAAGCGCTACAAAAATCGCAACCGCAAGGGCTAGAAAAAGGATTCAATCCTTTAGTCATACCCGACGAACCAAATCGCTAGAAGCGAAGAAGGTGGGAGCGGTAACTCCTCTTGCAGCAGCCGGAGCCACTGGTCTGGAGCAAAGATTACCCGAGCAGGCCCAAATAGAGAAATTCGCGCCTATGCACCCATCGCATGGAGGCCGCCATCGACATGAATGATCTCTGCCGTCGTCTTGGGAAACCAATCAGAGAGCAGTGCAATAACTGCTTGTGCCGCGGGAACTGGATCAGTGGTGTCCCATGAAAGTGGTGAGCGTTCATTCCAAACTTTTTCAAACTCATCAAAACCTGGAATTGATTTCGCAGCCATTGTGCGAATGGGACCTGCTGCAACGAGATTGACTCGAATATTTTCTGGACCGAGGTCGCGTGCTAGATAACGAGATGTTGATTCCAAAGCTGCTTTTGCAACTCCCATCCAGTCGTATTTTGGCCAAGCAACTTGTGCATCAAAATCAAGGCCGACTACTGAACCGCCGCCCTTGAAAAGTGGACGAGCTGCCATTGTTAAAGATTTGAGCGAAAAGGCTGAAACTTGAAGTGCAACTGCGACATCTTCCCACGCAGTGTTGAGGAAATTTCCACCCAGTGCTGTTTCGGGCGCAAAGCCAATTGAATGAACTACACCGTCTAAGCCATCAACATGTTCGCGTACACGATCTGGAAGCGCTGCTAAATCTTCTTCGTTCGTAACATCTAATTGGATAACAGGAGCAGGCTGCGGAAGGCGTCCAGCAATTCGCTCTGTCAGGCGGTGAACTCGTCCATATGAACTAAGGACCACTGTTGCACCTTCTTCTTGCGCAAGACGCGCAATGTGAAATGCAATAGAGGCATCGGTGAGAACACCAGTGACCAAAATTCTCTTTCCCTGGAGGATTCCCATTTTTAGTGTCCCATTCCTAATCCGCCATCAACGGGTATTAGCGCACCCGTGATGTAGCCCGCTTGTGGTGAAGCAATGAAGGATACGACATCGCCAATTTCTTCTGCTGTTGAAAATCTTCCTAGCGGTACAGAGCCTGCAATATCTGCTCTACGTTTTTCATCTAGCGCTGATGTCATATCGGTTTCTACAAAGCCGGGAGCAATAACATTTGAAGTAATCCCACGGCTGCCTAATTCGCGAGCAAAAGAGCGAGCCATGCCAAGAAGACCAGCCTTACTCGACGAGTAATTAACTTGACCAGGTGCACCAACTCCTCCGACTACTGATCCAATAAAGATAAGTCGCCCACGCTTGAGTTTGAGTAAACCCTTTGTTGCACGACGAGCAACCCTAAAAGATCCAGTGAGATTTGCATCAATGACGCTTTCGAAATCCTCATCACTCATTCTCAAAACTAAACCATCTTTTGTAATGCCAGCATTTGCAACGACAATTTCTGGGATCCCCCATTTGCTTTCAATATCATCGAATCCAGCATCGACACTTTCGGTCGAAGTCACATCCATGATTACGCTTTTGAAACCTGAAGGTGGGGTTCCAGAGCGATAGGTGATAACGACGTCATGACCATTTTTTTGTAGCGCCTGAGCGATTGCTAGACCTATTCCTCTGTTACCACCAGTTACTAACGCTACTGAGTGTTGCTCATCGCTCATGCCCATAATCT
>CAMBGL010000082.1 GCA_945866155.1 Bifidobacterium breve | reverse complement strand
AGGGATACTCTTTGAACCTTATGAAGCTCCGCGGACTCCTCCTTATCCGCCGTAGCGAGGCCTAATAACCGGTCTCCTCGCTGCGGAGTTTGGTGTTGCCGGTTAACACATCCGGTCAACCAAACATTTAGGAGCTAAAGAAAATGAATTTCCCGAAACAAAAGCCTTCCGTTATGAAGGCGCATCGCTATTCCTCATATATTCCAGTTGATCTAGTTGATCGCACATGGCCAACAAAGCACATGACTAAAGCGCCCCAGTGGTGTTCTGTTGATCTTCGCGATGGAAACCAAGCGCTTATCGATCCAATGGATACACCTCGCAAATTAGAGATGTTCAAGTTATTAGTTGCTATGGGTTATAAAGAGATTGAAGTTGGTTTTCCAAGTGCGAGCCAGACAGATTTTGATTTCGTGCGCAAGATCATCGAAGAGAATTTGATTCCAGATGATGTCATCATCCAAGTTCTAACCCAGGCACGCGATCCACTTATTCGCCGAACCTACGAATCAATCAAGGGTGCCAAGCAGGTAATTGTTCACCTTTATAACTCCACATCTGCATTGCAACGTCGTGTTGTATTTGGCCAAGATAAAGAGGGAATCAAGAAGATAGCAACTGATGGCGCTCAACTTTGTTTAGACCTTGTAGCGACCGTGCCAGAGACAAAAATTTCTTTTGAATACTCACCTGAGTCATATACAGGTACAGAGCTCGAATATGCCGTAGAAGTCTGTAACGCTGTTAATGCAATCTGGAAGCCAACGCCAGAGTGGAAGACGATTATGAATCTTCCAGCAACTGTCGAAATGGCAACTCCAAATGTGTATGCGGATTCAATCGAATGGATGTCTCGCAATCTAAATAATCGTGAGAGTGTCATCATTTCTTTGCATCCACATAATGATCGCGGTACAGGAGTTGCTGCTGCCGAACTTGGTTATTTGGCTGGGGCTGATCGCATCGAAGGAACACTCTTTGGCAATGGTGAGCGCACAGGAAATGTCTGCCTAGTAACACTAGGTATGAATTTGATGAGCCATGGAATTGATCCAATGATTGATTTTTCAAATATCGATGAGATTCGCAGAACTGTTGAATATGCAAATCAATTACGCGTACCTGAGCGCCATCCATATGGTGGCGACCTAGTATTTACTGCATTTTCTGGCTCCCACCAAGATGCAATCAAAAAGGGATTTGACCACCTTGCAGCAGATGCAAAGGCTGCAGGCAAAGCGGTAGAAGATTTCACATGGGCTGTTCCTTATCTTCCAATTGATCCAAAAGATATTGGTCGTTCATATGAGGCTGTTATTCGTGTGAACTCTCAATCAGGTAAAGGTGGTGTTGCCTACCTAATGAAGAACGAGCACCATCTTGATCTTCCACGTCGCCACCAAATCGAATTTAGTCGAGTCGTTCAAGCAAAGACAGATTCTGAAGGTGGAGAAGTAACCGGTAAAGATATGTGGGAAATATTTGAAGATGAATACTTGCCAACTGATTCTGCGCCATGGGGCAGATTTAGATTGAAGGGTTTATCACAAACCTCTGTTCTTGATGAGGACGTTCACCTCACTGTTTCGATTCTCGATCGCGGTGAAAAACACGAACTGACTGGACAGGGCAATGGACCAATCGCTGCCTTCTGTAATATTTTGCAGAACTATGGAGTCGATGTTCGAGTACTTGATTACTACGAGCACGCACTCTCTGCTGGTGGGGATGCATCCGCTGCTGCATACCTTGAATGCTCAATCGAGGGCGAAGTTTTCTGGGGCGTTGGAATCGACCCAAATACGACGACTGCATCACTGAAAGCAGTCGTGTCTGCGATAAATCGCGCAATTCGCTAACGCTCGGCACTACCTTTGCCCGTATGACTTTGTATCGGGATGAGGCAGTTATTTTGCGCACCCAAAAGTTGGGTGAAGCAGATCGCATCATCACGATGCTCACTCGCGAACATGGTCGAGTTCGTGGTGTCGCAAAAGGCGTTCGTCGCACTAAATCAAAGTTTGGTGCGCGCCTTGAGCCAGGTAGTCATGTTGATATTCAACTATTTGTTGGAAAAACTTTTCACACCGTTACTCAAGTAGAAGCAATTATGAATTATGGCGAAGCGCTCACTGATGATTATCAACGCTGGACAGTTGCTGCAGCAATTATGGAGGCTGCAGAACGTTTTACTTCTCAAGAGCATGAACCAGCGCTACAAGAATTCCAACTAGTTGTTGGCGGGTTGAAAGTACTTTCAGAAAATCGCTACGACCCACTTCTTATTCTCGATGCATTCTTACTTCGCTCTCTCGCAATCGGTGGATATGCACCTTCAATGACAATATGTTCGCGCTGTGAAGCACCTGGTCCGCATCGCTACTTCTCTTTAGTTGGTGGGGGATCCGTGTGTAACGATTGCAGGCCATCAGCATCAGCAACGCCTGCGCCAGAAACCCTCACACTTATGGGCGCACTGCTTAGTAGTGATTGGGATGTGGCACAAAATAGCGAAGCACGTCATCGCCGCGAGGCTAGTGGTTTGATTGCTGCTTATTTACAATGGCATCTGGAGCGAGGACTTCGATCTTTACCGATGGTGGAGCGAGTATGAATATTCCAAATCACGTTGCAATTGTCATGGATGGCAATGGACGATGGGCAAAAGAGCGTGGCCTACCGCGCACTGCAGGACATGAAGCGGGAGAAGCGGCACTCTTTGACGTTGTTCAAGGCGCAATTGAATATGGCGTAAAAGAGATAAGTGCATATGCATTCTCAACAGAGAATTGGCGACGATCTCCTGAAGAAGTGAAATTTTTAATGGGATTCAATCGTGATGTATTACGTCGCCGTCGTGATGAGATGAATGCGATGGGAGTGCGGATCCGTTGGGTTGGTCGACCAAAGCGTTTATGGGGCAGTGTTATCAATGAATTAGAAGAGGCTGAGGAACTAACGAAGAAGAATAAAGTTCTAACGCTCAATATGTGCGTGAACTATGGCGGCCGTTCTGAAATTATTGATGCAGCCGCAGAGCTTGCTCGCGATGTAAAACGTGGCAAAGTAAAAGCAGATTCAATTACCGAGAAGACCTTTCAAAAGTATTTAGATTCACCCACTATGAGCGATGTTGACTTGTTCTTGAGAACTTCTGGGGAGCAGCGCACTAGTAATTTCTTGCCATGGCAAAGCGTCTATGCAGAGTTTGTTTTTATGGATGTTTTGTGGCCAGATGTAACGAGAAAAACTTTATGGAAAGCGATAGAGGAATACTCACAACGAGATAGAAGGTTCGGTAAGGCTTAGGTAAAGCTTAGACAGAGAAAGCTACGACAGCCCACATAATTAATATTCCGGCACCAGTTGCAGCAAGTGTCCAGCGAGATGGATGACGCGAGTGTGCTTCTGGCAAAATATGTGATGTGGCAATATAAATAACAAAACCTGAGAAGAGTGCAAGGTAGAGCGCTATCAATGAATCGTTAAGAATTAAGTAGGTTCCAAGTGCTGCACCTGACAGGCGAGCGAATGCATCAACTGCTAGTAACCACTTACTCTGATTAGTCCAATGACCACTTTTGACGAGGAGTGAAACAGTATTGAGGCCATCGCTAAATGCGTGAACAACCACTGCTATAAATACTGCAAAGCCAAGTGCATTGCTAACTTGAAATGCAACACCGAGGCCAACACCATCGAGAAATACATGGCCACCCATTGCTACTGCACCTAATGTTCCTGCAATATTGTGATGTTCGTGATCATGACCGTAATCTGATTCTGCAGGTTCGTGGGAACCAAAACTTCTCTCTAAAACATGAAGAAATAGAAAACCACCAACTATCGCAATTGACACGGCTGGAACTCCGCCAAAAATTGATGTGTTGAGTTCGAATACTTCAGGCAAAAGATCAAATCCAACGAGGCCAAGAAGCAAGCCTGCAGAGAGTCCAAGTACTAAATGGAATTGATCGCGCGAGCGAAGCGCCACTATTCCACCAAAGGTTGTAGCGACAACCGTTAGGGCAGCAAAGCCAATCGCCAGATTCATGGTTTTAGAGTATCGCGATTAGGCTACGTCTCATGATTGCTATCGCTCGCTTTGAAATATCCCTCGGCAACAGTGCGCAATTTCGCACAGAACTAGAAGCGGCCAAAGATGCCCTCGCGGAATGTGTGGGTTATGTCGATGGAAGCATTGGCCAGAATCTTGATGAGCCATCGCTGTGGGTTTTGATGACACGATGGGAAAATGTTGGTTCATATCGAAGAGCGCTGAGTGCAATGCGTTCTAAGTTAGAAGCAATTCCAGTTCTTGCGCGGGCAATTGATGAACCAGGTGCATACGAGTAAACTTATGGCACGGGAGTAACACCAGTTGCTCTTCGCCGACAGCCAGCCGGATGGAGATTATTGTGGCAACGGACCGTTTTGAAAATATTGTTGGACTCGCAAAGCGTCGAGGATTTGTATTTCCCTCATCTGAAATTTATGGCGGATTACGTGCATCGTGGGATTACGGCCCACTTGGAGTAGAACTCAAGAACAATGTAAAGCGCCAATGGTGGAAAGCCATGGTTGTGGGACGCGAAGATATTGTCGGGCTTGATTCATGTGTGATCTTGGCGCGTGAAGTGTGGGAAGCATCAGGACACGTTGCAACATTTAGTGATCCACTTACAGAGTGCACCGCATGTCATAAGCGATACCGCGCAGATCATTTAGAAGAAGCATATGAAGCAAAGCATAAGAAGAAGCCAGAATCACTTACAGATATCAATTGCCCAGCATGTGGAAATAAGGGCCAGTTCACAACTCCAAAACAATTTAGTGGTTTGCTAAAAACTTACCTTGGTCCCGTGGAAGATGAATCTGGTCTTGCTTATTTGCGCCCAGAGACTGCACAAGGAATTTTTATTAACTTTGATCAAGTAATGACAACATCTCGAAAGAAGCCACCTTTTGGTATCGGCCAAATTGGAAAATCTTTCCGCAATGAAATTACGCCAGGAAACTTCATTTTCCGTACTCGTGAATTCGAACAGATGGAGATGGAATTCTTTGTTGTTCCAGGAACTGATGAGGATTGGCATCAATATTGGATTGATACCCGTCTTGCTTGGTATAAAGATTTAGGTATTAATCCTGAGCGCCTTCGCATCTTTGATCATCCAAAAGAGAAGTTGTCGCACTATTCAAAGCGCACTGCAGATATTGAATATAAGTTTGAGTTTGCGGGTACTGAATGGGGCGAGCTTGAAGGTATTGCAAACCGCACAGACTTTGATCTCAAAGCTCATTCATCTGCATCAGGTAAAGATTTATCTTATTTTGATCAAGAAAAGGGTGAACGTTGGACACCATTTGTTATTGAACCTGCGGCAGGTGTTGATCGATGCGCGCTGACATTTTTGATGGATGCATATACAGAAGATGAAGCACCAAATAGCAAGGGCGAGATGGAGAAGCGAGTTGTACTCAAGCTCGATCACCGTCTTGCGCCAATCAAAGTTGCTGTATTACCACTATCTCGCAATGAAGATCTCTCACCTATGGCTCGCGATCTTGCAACGCAACTTCGAAAGAATTGGAATATCGATTTCGATGATGCAGGAGCAATCGGACGTCGCTATCGTCGCCAAGATGAAATCGGAACCCCTTATTGCATCACTATCGACTTCGAGACTCTCGAAGATCG
>CAMBGL010000081.1 GCA_945866155.1 Bifidobacterium breve | reverse complement strand
AACTCCAACAAAGTTGAGCCGTGACGAGGAAGAATTACTCAAGAAATTTGCTGATCTACGCGGTGAAAAAGTAGGAGATGGTCATATAAAAAACCATGATGGTAGCCGTTTTAGTAAATTCAGAGATGCGTTCAATCGCTAGCCATGCTCACGCTATTTTTTGTTGATGATCTGCCAACAAGTACTGGTGCGATTTATGAATTCGATGGTGATGATGCCCATCATGCTGTACGTGTTTTACGTATGACAGCAGGTGAAGTTTTTATGCTCAGCGATGGCGAAGGTGCTTGGTCTGAAGTAAAAGTATTTGCCGTGAAGAAGAAGTCGCTAGAAGTTCAAGTTTTATCTACCGGTTTTCAAGAACCGCTACGCACATCGATTACGGTTGTTCAAGCAATTCCTAAGGGAGATCGCGCAAAAGAGGCAATCGAATTACTTACCGAAGCAGGCGTTGACACAATTATTCCCTGGACCTCTAGTCGAAGCATCGGTAAAGGCACTGATAAGTTTGCAATTACGGCCAGAGAGGCAAGTAAGCAATCTCGTCGCTTGCGAATCCCACACGTTGTAGATGCAGCAAGTACTGATCAAATTTGCGCACTCATCAAGCAATCTAGCTGCATAGTTGTTTTCCATGAAAGCGCGCCAAGTGCCTTGAGTGAACTAAAACTTCCATTGGGTATTTCAGATGTTGTCATCATCATTGGCCCAGAAGGTGGAATAACTGATGAAGAGCTAGCGCGCTTTACTGATGCAGGTGCGATGCTTTCTCGAATGGGGCGCCCGGTTCTGCGTTCGGCGCATGCAGGTATTGCGGCAGTTTCAGCTCTCTGTGCAAAGTTACAGGTATGGTAAAGACGTGTCTTTAGATCCCACATGTTTGTTCTGTAAAATCATTGAAGGTGATATTCCTGCCGATATTGTCTTTAGAAACGAGAATGTGGTCGCCTTCAATGACATTGCTCCACAAGCCCCAACGCACGTTTTGATAATTCCAACGCTTCATGTTGTAAATGGTGGCGAGCTAGCAAAGTCATCACCAATAATTACTGCCGAACTATTCAAAGTGGCAGAGCAGCTATCTAACGAACGCGGACTTAGTGGCTATCGCACCGTTTTCAATACTGGCGCCGACGCTGGTCAGAGCGTTTTTCACGCTCACATGCATCTTCTAGGTGGCCGTGCACTGGCTTGGCCACCCGGTTAAAGATAGATTTACGTCCAATGGAGCGCACACTGATCACCGTACCTAATGCCATTCCCATGGTTGCTTTGATCGGTCCTCATGACGAAAATTTACGAGTTATTGAAGCTTCATTCCCATTAGTGAACATCACCGTACGGGGAAATGAAATTACTCTTCGCGGTACTCAGGTTGATTGCCAAACAATCGAAAATTTATTCAACGAGATGATGGTTGTTATCCGTTCAGGAAATATTTTGAATGCCGATGCAGTGACTCGTTCAATTGCAATGCTCAATCAGATTCCTCAAGAGCATCCTGCTGAAATCCTCTCTCTCAATATCGTCAGCAATCGTGGTCGCACAATTCGCCCAAAGACAGCGAATCAGAAAAAATATGTCGATGCAATTGAAGAGAACACCATTACTTTCGGAATTGGTCCAGCAGGAACAGGTAAAACTTATTTAGCGATGGCTATGGCTGTATCTGCATTACAACAGAAGAAAGTAAATAAAATAATTTTGACAAGACCTGCTGTTGAAGCAGGGGAGAAATTAGGTTTTCTTCCAGGCACTTTGTCAGAAAAAATTGATCCTTATTTACGACCACTCTTCGACGCACTCAATGACATGATTGATATTGAATCTATACCTCGCTTGATGCAATCAGGAATTATTGAAGTTGCTCCTTTGGCATATATGCGCGGACGTACACTCAATGATGCATTTATTATTTTGGATGAGGCTCAAAACACAACACCTGAACAAATGAAGATGTTCCTCACTCGCCTCGGATTCGGTTCAAAAATGGTTGTAACGGGCGATGTAACCCAAATCGATTTGCCAAATGGTCAACATTCAGGACTTCGAGTTATTAGAGATATTCTTCAAGAGATTGATGACATTGCATTTCTTGAACTCACCGCTGAAGATGTTGTCAGGCACAGGCTTATCGGAGATATTGTGAAGGCGTACGCAGTCTTTGATGATGCTCGCCAAGCGGTACGCCCAATACGCAACTAATTATGACTCTAGAAATAACAAATACTTCAGGTCTGTTGGTACCAGCCAACGAGATGCAATCACTGATGAGCTTTGCCTTCAAGGAATTAGATCTTCATTCTGATTGCGAACTCAATATGCTCTTTGTCGATGATGAAGAGATGACAGAGCTCCATATCAAGTGGATGAATGAAGGTGGAACGACAGACGTTCTTTCTTTTCCCATGGATATGCCAGAATCTAAAGAACAAGCAGTAACTCTTGGAGATATTGTTATCAGTCCTCGTGTTGCTGCAGATCAAGCCAAGAGTGGTGGACACAGTGTTGAGCACGAGATATTCATTCTTGCTACACATGGTTTATTACATATTTTGGGTTATGACCATGTAGAACTAGCAGATGAAGTAATTATGTTCGAACTTCAAGAGTCAATCGTCGCTACATGGAAGAGATCATGAGTCCAATTGCAATAGTTAGCATCATCGCCCTGATGGCTTTTGCTGGATTTCTAGCGGCTAGTGAGTCAGCTCTTACCTCTATCTCACGCATAGTTATCGATGAACTTGAAACAAAGCGTGGCGGAAAACTTCTCAAGAAATATTCCTTGCATCCTGCAAAATATCTCAATGTTATTCTCTTAGTTCGCAAACTCTGTGAGCTAACCGCAACAGTTCTCTTGGCCGTTATATTGCTGCGTAATTTCCCATCTGCTCAAGCAATGGCACTTACTGTATTTATTATGGTATTTGTTTCCTATGTTTTTGTCGGTGTTGGACCTCGCACACTTGGGCGTCAACAACCACACAAGTGGGCACGAAGTGGAATTATCGTCGCATCATTCCTTGCTGTAATTCTTGGTCCTGTTACTCAATTGCTCATTGCAATAGGAAATGCAATCACACCAGGTAAGGGCTTTAGATCAGGTCCATTTACATCGGAGGCCGAACTTCGAGATTTAGTAGATCAAGCACATGAGCGTGGCCTCGTGGAATCTGATGAACACGAAATGATTCACTCAGTTTTTGAGTTAGGCGATACGTTAGTGCGCGAGCTGATGGTGCCACGTACAGATATGGTTTGGATTGAAAAAGATAAGTCACTACGTCAGGGACTATCTCTTGCCCTTCGATCTGGATATTCACGAATTCCTGTTGTTGGTGAAAATATCGACAAGATAATCGGAATTGCATATGTTAAAGATTTAGCACGACGCGCCTTAGATCATCATGAGGCAGAGCAGAGCGAGAAGATCGAGCAGCATATGCGTGCTGCAACTTTCGTTCCTGAAAATAAGATGGCAGATGATTTATTGCGCGAAATGCAACGAGATCAAATCCACCTTGCAATAGTTGTCGATGAATACGGTGGTACAGCAGGCATTATTACTATCGAAGATATTTTGGAAGAAATTGTCGGCGAGATTGCTGATGAATTCGATGATGGAGAAGAGGCCTTTACTTGGCTTACTGAAGATAAGGCCAGAGCCAAGGCGACTCTTCATATCGAAGACTTAGCTGATGAATTGAAGATTGAAATTTCTGAAGAAGATTTTGAGGATGTCGACACTATTGGTGGACTCATGGCTCAGAAGTTAGGTCGAGTCCCAATTGCTGGGAGCACTATTTCGATGCATGGTTGGTCGATTACTTCAGAGCGCCCCCTTGGGCGTCGCCGCAGAATTAGTAGCGTACTTATTGAACGACTCGAAACTGAGGTTGAAGACCATGAATAGTTTCGAAAATCCAGAGGATACAAAGCTTGCAACACTGGCAACTGCAACCCTAAAAAGAAGTGGGGCCCAGCAAGCTGCAGCTCTTCGCGATACAACAGGGCGTACATACGTTGCAATCAATATTGAAACTAACTCGCTACAACTTAATGCACTAGAGGCTGTATTTACAGTTGCGCTAGCCTCACAGATCACAGGTATTGAAAGCGTTGTATATACAGGTGAAATTAGTGCACCAACTCAGTTGATCAGAGAGTATGCACCCCGTGCATCAATTTTTTATCTATCGCCTAGCGGAGATATCGTCGCTTTATAGCCTTCATTTCTCTTCGTGCAACGAGGCAGATAGAATTGCCTAATGCGCATCGTCCGATTTACTCCGGGTCCAGATACTGGTTTAGGTACTGATCCACTCTTTGGCGTGCTCGATGAGGAGATAATCACCGTCATCACTGGAGATCCGATCTATCAAGGGATTCAAAAGACTGCGGTAACTGTTGCGCTTTCAACCGTTCGCCTCCTTGCCCCAGTTATTCCTCGCAGCAAGGTAATTTGTGTTGGAAAGAATTACGCAGACCATGCAGCTGAAATGGGTGGAGTTGTCCCTGATCAGCCAGTTATTTTCCTCAAGCCAAATACTTCAGTGATTGGCCCAAATGACACAATCGTGTGGCCAGAGATGTCAGAGCGTGTAGATCATGAAACAGAATTAGCAATTGTCATTGGTCGAATTTGTAAGGATGTGCCACAGGAGCGCGTCAATGATGTGATCTTTGGTTACACAATTGCAAACGATGTAACTGCCCGCGACTTACAAAAGGTTGATGGGCAATGGACTCGCGCTAAAGGCTTCGACACTTTTTGCCCAATTGGCCCTTGGATTGATACTGATTTTGTACCAGGAACACAGAAAATAACTGCATCCGTCAATGGAGAGATAAAGCAGTCATCGACACTTGATGAGATGTTCTTTAAGGTTCCAGAAATTATTGCCTTTATAAGCCAAGTAATGACTCTGCTTCCAGGAGATGTAATTTTGACGGGTACGCCATCTGGAATTGGTCCCATGGTGGCCGGAGGTCATGCAACAATGGCAATTGAGGGACTTGGCGAACTAACAAATAAGGTGAGTAAGCGATGAGCAAGAAAGTAAAAGTTCGTTTTGCACCATCGCCAACAGGTGACCTTCATGTTGGAAATATTCGCACTGCACTCTTTGATTGGGCATACGCGCGCCATACCGGGGGAACATTCCTATTTCGTATTGAAGATACAGATACAACCCGCGTTACTGATGAATACATTGCAGCAGCGATTGATACTTTGAAATGGCTTGGTTTGCATTGGGATGAGGGTCCTGAAGTCGGTGGCGATAATGGGCCGTACTTACAATCACAGCGCCTTGATATCTATGCAACGTGGGCACAGAAATTCCTTGATCAAAAAGATGCCTACCACTGCTATTGCAGTGCAGAAGAGTTAGAGGCAACGCGAGAGAGACAACGCGGCGCAAATGTTGCACCTGGCTATGACGGAACATGTAGAGATTTGAGTGCTGATCAAATTGCAGCTCATAAAGCTAATGGTCGAATTCCAGTAATCCGCATGCGTATGCCAGATGGTGGAACTACTTTTGTTGACCAAATTCGTGGTGAAGTCTCCTTTGATCATAAGTTTGTTCCTGACTTTGTATTGGTGCGAGGCGATGGTTCGCCTCTCTACACACTCGCTGTTGCAGTCGATGATGTTTTGATGAAAGTGACGCATGTTCTACGCGGAGAAGATTTACT
>CAMBGL010000080.1 GCA_945866155.1 Bifidobacterium breve | reverse complement strand
CATAAGCCAGATTTAGCGATTCTCGATGTTGCAATGCCTGTACTCGATGGGATCTCGGCTGCCGAGAAGATAATTAGTATTGCACCAGTTCTCATGTTGACTGCATTTAGTCAACGCGAACTCATTGATCGCGCGCGAGATGCAGGCGTCATGGCCTACGTCGTTAAACCTTTCACTATTGGTGATTTAGTGCCTGCAATTGAGATTGCAATAAGTAGACATACACAGATGCGATCTCTCGCCGATGAAGTTGCAGATCTTCACGATCGATTAGAAACTCGAAAAATTATTGATCGCGCAAAAGGTGTATTGATGAAGGCACTCAATCTCTCAGAGCCAGAGGCCTTCTCTTGGATTCAAAGGGCTGCCATGGATAGGCGTTTGACCATGAAAGAGGTGGCCAATGCCGTCCTCAATCCAGATGCCGTCCCTGATAGATAGGTCTACGGGAGGGTGCGCCTGAAGGGGCAAAAATCGCCCATTTATAACAAAAGAGAAACAATTCACGCGGGAATCAAAGTTGTGTTCACCTGTTGTTCACCATTACCCTAAATGCCTCCCTGTCCCGGGACACATGAAAGAAAAAACAGGAAGGCTCTACATGAACAAGAAGATCATCAGTGGCTTTGCTATTGCTGCTTCAGCTGCGCTTACATTTGGCGTGGTTGCATCAACACCTGCAAGTGCCAAAGTAAAGGAAATTACAATTGCTTACCAAGGCCCAATTACTGGCGATTCTGCTCAAACAGGTGCAGATGAAGTAAACGCGGCAAAGTACGCATTGAAGAAGTACAACGATTCAAATCCAGCTGTAAAGATCAACCTAGTAATAATTGACGATCAGGGTGCCGGATCTGTAGCACTTACAGTTGCACCAGGTGCTGCTGCTAACAAGAAGATCCTTGCAATCGTTGGACCAGCATTTTCTGGAGCAACAATTTCATCACTTCCTTATTACAAGGCTGCTCGTCTGCCAATGATCTCACCATCAGCGACAAACGTAACTCTTACAGATAAGAAGTCTGTGAACTACGGATACCCTGTATTCCACAGAGTTCCATCAACAGATGCATTCCAAGGTCCATCACTTGCTAAGTGGGCTGTGCAGAACCAGAAGTCACCAAAGGTTTACATCGTTGATGACAAGACTCCATATGCGACAGGTCTTGCTGCATACACAAAGAAGGCACTTGCTGCCGGTGTATGGGTTGGATCAGATTCAACTCCTGATGACACAAAAGACTTTGCAGCAACAATCTCAAAGGTAAAGTCAACAGGTACTAACGTCGTTATCTATACAGGTTACTACTCACAAGCAGCAGTCTTGATCAATCAGCTTCGCGCTGATGGATACAAGGGTGATTTTGCTTCAGGAGATGGAACTTTAGGTTCTGGCTTCCTTGAGGGCGCTGGAAAGAACGCTGAAGGCGTACTTCTCGTAGCTCCAACAGTCCCACTTTCAGTTGGTAACCCAGCAATGGAAGCTGACTATGTCAAGGTTATGGGTGCTGCTTCAGGTGAGTACACAACTGAGACAATTTCAATTGTCAATATCTATATCGCTGCAGTCAAGAGCGGAGTTACAACACGTTCAGGTATGTTGAACTTCATCAATGGCTACAAGGGCGAGACAGTTGCCGGTACAAAGCTCTCATTCGACCGCAATGGTGACAATAATGGTGCAGCTGCCATTACTGGATTCATTGTTAAGGGTGGAAAAATCGTACCGATTGAAGTTGTAAAGTAAGGTAATTCTTACGTTTGAATGAAAATGGCCCGGTAAGTAATTACCGGGCCATTTTCTTTTACAACAGATGACATCTTCTAGTTAGTGCGCATATGATTCGAACCTCAGAATATTTAGGAGTGAAATCGCCATGTTTGATGCCTTGATAGATCAATTCTGGTCTCTGACATTTTCAGGAATTGCACTTGGTTTTATCTATGTTTTGATTGCTATGGGTTACACCATGGTTTATGGCGTGTTGCGTATGATCAACTTTGCAAACTCTGAGATTTTTATGGTCGGTGCCTTTGCCACGGTGATGGTTAGTAAATATGTTTTTGAATTATCTAATGATGCCATTCCGCCATCCAACGTAAAATTATTTTTAGTAATTCTTTGTTGCATTGTGGCTTCAATGCTTGCCTCTGCCTTGTTGGCTTTCTTGGTAGAACTCGTGGCCTATAGGCATCTTCGTAACCGCACTACCAATAGAATTGCACCACTGATTAGTGCAATTGGTATAGGAATTGTTATCTCTGAGATTGTTAGAATTCTTACAGGAGCACGCACCCAATTTTCTCCCAATATTGTTCCAAAGAAGACTCTGGCTACATTCCAGGGAGCCGAGATTCGTCTTGATAGCACTCTAACAATTGTTGCAGGCCTGATTCTGTTTATAATTTTGGATCGTTTTATCAAGTATTCAAGATTAGGTAAGGGTATTCGCGCCGTATCAATGGATGAAGATTCAGCAAAACTGATGGGCGTCAACCTCAACCGCGTTATCTCACTCACCTTTATTCTTGGCGGCCTCATGACTGGTGCGGCAGGCTTCTTCTATGTCAATGTTTATGAAAATGTAAAGTTCAACATGGGCTTTAGTCTTGGATTAGCAGCATTTACCGCCGCTGTAATTGGTGGAATCGGAAATATTCGTGGCGCCTTCTTTGGAGGAATTTCACTAGGGCTAGTTGAAATATATGCCTCGGCTGTTATTGGAACACAATGGAAGCCGGTTACCGTCTTCATAATTCTTATTCTTATTCTTCTCTTCAAGCCCAATGGGATATTCGGTGAAGCTGTCCAGAGAACGAGGGTCTAATGATAAATTTAAGAGATAAGGGCGCTGAATTCTGGGAACGTTCTAATCGCCCAGTAAGAGTTCTCACTGTCTTTGCCATTATGGCTGTTGTCGCTGCATTGCCATATGCAGGCAACACATTCTTACAGACACCAGTTGCAGCATTTGATGCAGTGCTCGTATATCCCATGGGTATGTTTATTTTGATGGCACTTGGCCTCAATGTTGTAGTCGGTAAGAGTGGAATGCTCGATCTAGGCTACGTGGCATTTTTTGCTGTCGGTGCCTACACAATGGCGATACTAGGCACTCGCACAGGTTTGAACACGTGGGAGATCATGCCAATAGGTATTGCTGCAGCGATGTTTGCAGGTGTACTACTTGCTATTCCAACTCTTCGCCTACGTGGTGATTATCTTGCAATCGTTACTTTAGGTTTTGGTGAGATTGTTCGAGTAAGCGCTCTTAACTCTGAAGCAATAGGTGGCGCACTCGGTATTGCTGGCGTCCCATTTCCTCCAGGACTTGGTTTTGAATACCAATTACTTGATCAAAAATATTTCTTTTGGACAATCTTGGTAATGATTCTGCTCGTGATTTGGGTAATTCGCAGACTCACTGTGCGACGTCCAGGACGAGCATGGGAATCTATTCGCCAAGATGAAGATGCAGCCGAGCTTATGGGTGTATCAACATATAAATACAAGATCTGGGCATTCGTATTCGGCGCGGCAATTGGTGGTGGTGCAGGTGTTTTCTACGCCTCGCGTTCAATGGTTATCGCACCTGATAATTTCACATTGAATACATCAATCCTCATACTTGCCTGTGTTGTTTTTGGCGGAATGGGAAATATTTGGGGTGTAATCGTTGGAGCTGCGATTCTTGGATATTTACCAGATCGATTCCGATTCTTATCCGATGCACGCCTTCTACTTTTCGGCTTAGTACTTGTTGTATTTATGAACTTACGTCCTGAAGGTATCTTGCCGAGAAAGAAGCGAGAAAAAGCTATTGTGAAGAAAGGTTCAGGAGCATAATTATGGCGAAGACAATCCTGAATCTTAAAGATCTCACTATCAAATTTGGTGGAGTCACAGCACTGAACAGCGTCAATCTTGAATTGAAAGAGGGCGAAATTCTCGCACTCATCGGCCCTAATGGTGCAGGTAAGACAACTGTTTTCAATCTCATTACTGGTGTTTACAAGCCAACTTCTGGAAATGTATTTTTAGGCGATGTTGCAATTGATGGCAAGAAGCGCCATCACATTACAAAGTTGGGAATAGCTCGAACATTCCAAAATATTCGCCTCTTTGGAGATATGACTACTCTCGAAAATGTTATTACAGGAACCGATGTGCGAAATAAAGTTGGACTTATTGGTTCAATTCTCGGTACACCGCGTTCGCGCCGTGAAGAGAAGGCAAGTACTGCTAAGGCATATGAAATTTTGAAGTTTATTGGCATCGATGAGTATGCAGATCGTTTAGCGAAGAATTTGCCATACGGTGTTCAGCGTCGCTTGGAGATTGCTCGCGCATTAGGTACTGAGCCGAAGATTCTTCTACTCGACGAACCAGCTGCGGGCTTTAATCCACAAGAAAAGGTTGAACTTGCAGCGATAATCAAAAAGATTCGCGATGCTGGTTACACCATCCTTCTCATTGAACACGATATGTCTTTGATCATGGGTATCTCTGACCGAGTTGTGGTTCTCGACTTCGGGCAAAAGATTGCTGATGACCTACCAAGTGTTGTTCAGAATGACCCACAAGTAATTGCCGCCTATTTAGGAGTCCCAGAAGATGCGTCTTGAACTTAGAGATCTTCACGTCCACTACGGCAAAATTGAAGCGATAAAGGGAATCTCCGTTGTAGTAAACGAAGGCGAGATTGTTACTCTCATTGGTGCAAATGGTGCTGGTAAGACAACAACGCTGAAGACGATCTCTGGTCTGCGCAAAGTATCTAGCGGTCAGATTCTCTTTGATGGTCAAGACATTTCAAATGTTCCTGCACATGAGCGGGTAGATCTTGGTATCTCGCAAGCACCAGAGGGTCGCGGAATTTTCCCAGGTATGACAGTTCTTGAAAATCTTGAAATGGGTAAGTTCAATCGCAAAGATCGCAAATCTGAAATGGATGAAGATCTCGACAAGGTCTACGCACTATTCCCACGTTTGAAAGAGCGCGCAACACAAGCTGGTGGAACTCTCTCTGGTGGCGAGCAACAGATGCTTGCAATTGGTCGCGCTCTTATGGCTCGCCCAAAGGTATTACTCCTTGATGAGCCATCTATGGGACTTGCACCTCAAATGATTGCAAATATTTTCCGTATTATTACTGAAATCAACAAGACTGGTGTAACCATCTTGCTCGTCGAGCAAAATGCTCAACAAGCACTACAGCGCGCACACCGTGCATATATTCTTGAAACTGGAAATGTTGTAAAAGAAGCCAAGGCTTCTGACTTGCTCAACGATCCTGCTGTTCGCGAGGCGTACCTCGGAACAGGCGCTCACTAATACTTAGCGCTCGGCCAGAATTAAACAAGTAATACGCGCAGTACATGTGCGTTGGCCTTGCTCATTTGTTATTACAACCTCATAGCAACACATGGTTTTGCCGAGTGAGATTGCGGTTGCAACACCTGTAACAATTCCCGATGTTGCTGATTTGTGATGAGTTGCATTGATATCTACGCCAACAATTTTACGTGTAGGACCGGCATGTAGATGTGTGCCGACGGAGCCAAGACTTTCTGCAAGGACAACATTGGCGCCGCCATGTAATAGTCCAAAGGGTTGCGTATTTCCCTCAACTGGCATGGTGCCAACTAGTCGCTGCGGTGATGCTTCAGTAATTTTGATACCCATCTTTTTATCGAGGGTACCGCTGCCACGCTCATTGATGATGGCTAAGAA
>CAMBGL010000079.1 GCA_945866155.1 Bifidobacterium breve | reverse complement strand
TGAAGCGATAACGCGTAATCTCATAAAATTACCCTACAACTACTACCTGTGATTTTTCTCAAAGACAGCGCTATAAGTATGTGATTTAGAAGCGATCCAATTCCATGACCTTATTCCATGCGGAAACAAAGTCGTGAACAAACTTCTCTTGCGCATCATTGCTGGCATAAACCTCTGCGATTGCGCGCAAAATAGAATTAGAACCAAAGACTAAATCAGCGCGAGAGCCTGTCCACTTCACTGCTCCCGTTTTATTATCGTGAGCCTCGAAGAGATCTGTGCCCTTCTTTGGCGCCCAGGAAGTTTTAGGAGATAACATATTGACAAAGAAGTCATTTGTTAGCGCTCCCTTCTTTTTAGTGAAAACTCCGATATCTGAACCATCAGCGTTTGCACCAAGTACGCGCAATCCACCAACTAGAACGCTCATCTCTGGAGCGGTTAGCGTGAGTAGCGCTGCGCGATCCACGAGTTGATATTCCGCTGGCACTGTACTTCCCGACTTTACAAAATTTCGGAAGCCATCTGCTGCTGGTTCTAAGACTGCAAAAGATGTTACATCGGTCTGCTTCTGTGTTGCATCAGTACGGCCTGATCTAAATGGCACAGAGACTTTATGGCCCGCTTTCTTAGCCGCCACTTCAATTGCTGCATTTCCACCTAGGACAATGAGGTCTGCAAGTGAGACAGGAGACTTCTTATTCTTTGCATTGAAATCACTTTGAATTTTCTCTAACTTCTTGAGAACTTTCTCCAGTTCTTTAGGGTTATTTGCTTCCCAATTGCGCTGTGGTTCAAGTGCGATACGGGCACCATTCGCGCCACCGCGTTTATCTGTCCCACGGAAAGTCGAAGCAGATGCCCAAGCAGTTGTAACCAATTGAGAAGTTGTAAGTCCGGAGTCAATAATGGACTTTTTCAGTGCAGATATTTTCTTCTCAGTTAGCTTTACTTTGCTCGCTTTTGGAAGTGGATCTTGCCAAATCAAATCTTCTTTTGGCACCAGTGGTCCTAGATAGCGATTTTTAGGTCCCATATCTCGGTGAGTTAATTTAAACCAAGCGCGAGCGAATGCATCAGCTAACTGGTCTGGGTTATCTAAGAATCGTCGAGAAATCTTCTCGTATGCAGGATCTGTTCGAAGTGCAAGATCTGTTGTGAACATAACTGGTGCATGTGTCTTTC
Source organism: Bifidobacterium breve (assembly GCA_945866155.1). Classification (GTDB taxonomy): domain Bacteria; phylum Actinomycetota; class Actinomycetes; order Nanopelagicales; family Nanopelagicaceae; genus Planktophila. The sequence continues at coordinate 4,666 of CAMBGL010000079.1, read as the reverse complement.
CATCTACATGCGCATCCGGCACTGACTTCTTCGCTGATTCATCAGTAGGAATCCACTGCGTTGCACCAGCTGGACTCTTAGTTTGCACCCACTCATATTTGAATAGAGTTTTGAAATAAGTGTTATCCCACTGCGTAGGAGTTGGAGTCCACGCGCCTTCGAGACCACTTGAAATTGTTTCGGCCCCATTTCCGCTGCCGAAAGTATTCTTCCAACCAAGACCCATTTGCTCGATTGGAGCACCTTCTGGTTCTGCGCCTACATATTTTTCAGGTGATGCAGCGCCATGTGCTTTACCAAATGTATGTCCACCTGCAATGAGTGCCACAGTTTCTTCATCATTCATTGCCATGCGCGCAAAAGTTTCACGAATATCGCGAGCTGATCCTAAAATGTCAGGCACTCCATTTGGTCCTTCAGGGTTTACATAAATGAGTCCCATTTGAACTGCTGCAAGTGGTTCATCTAATTTTCTATCTCCGCTATAGCGTTCATCTGCAAGCCACTGTGCTTCTTTACCCCAATATGTCTCATCTGGTTCCCACACATCTTCGCGTCCGCCACCAAAGCCAAATGTCTTGAGTCCCATTGAATCAATTGCAATATTTCCTGTCAGAATCATTAAGTCTGCCCATGAAATTTTCTTGCCATACTTTTGCTTTATTGGCCATAGCAAACGACGGGCTTTATCTAAGTTCACATTATCTGGCCAGCTATTCAGTGGTGCGAAGCGTTGCATACCTGCACCGCCACCACCGCGTCCATCACTTGTGCGATATGTACCAGCGCTATGCCAAGCCATTCGAATAAAGAATGGTCCATAGTGTCCGTAATCTGCTGGCCACCATTCTTGAGAATCCGTCATCAATACTTCAAGGTCGCGCACTAAAGCTTTCATATCTAAAGATTTGAATTCTTTTGCGTAATTGAATTTCTTATCCATAGGATCTGCAAGAGGAGAGTTGTGTTGCAAAATCTTTAGATCAAGTTGATTAGGCCACCAGTCGCGATTGTATGTGCCCTCATCTGCAAGCTTTGCTCCGGTATATGGGCATGTGGCTGTTGTATCCATAATTCCCCCTCGTGCTATTTATATGGCAAGACTATCAACCACAGATACATGTGCTACTCCAAAAAATAATCTCATGATTCAAGAATTGCGCTCGAATGTGACTATAGGGCTGAGTCTCAAATATTGATGATGCAGTAAAGTTTCAGTATTGCCCCAGGGGCGGTAGCTCAGTTGGTTAGAGCCCCGGACTCATAATCCGGTCGTCGTCGGTTCGAGCCCGACCCGCCCCACTTATTTCAAACGATTATCTATTGGAGCCAAGCAAATAATTCTGAATCTATTTAGAATGCGTACATGTCAAAAATTGCAGTCCTGAGTCATGAAGAAGTCGGCGCCGAACTAGCAGTACTCGGTGAATGGGCCGATGCTCGTGGTCATGAAGTTACGCGTTACTTCCGGGAACAGCAATGGGACGCAAAAGATTTACTTGCAGCGGACCTTGTAGTCATTCTCGGTTCACATAACTCTGTCTCCACTGGATACGAACATCCCTCATCACCTCAAGAAATTGAACTAGTAAAAACTCGTATTGAATCTAATCAGCCATATTTTGGAATCTGCTACGGCTCACAGATTATGGCAAGAGCACTAGGCGGAGAAGTAAATCGTCGTGAAGAGAAAAATACCGGCTTCAAGAAAATGACAAGTAGTACCCCTGTAGTTCACGAGGGTTCTTGGATGTTCTGGCATGAAGACTTCATTGACCCAGAGAGCATTCGATCAGTTCCAGGTGTAGAAATTCTTGCTACCAGCTTTGATGCAGCTATTGCATTCAAAAAAGGTAAAGCATGGGCTGTGCAATTCCACCCAGAAACTCATAGCGAATCACTAGGAAGAATGGTTCAACGTAGTGGCGCACCAAAAGAAAAATGGGCACCTGCTATTGCTGCAATGAAAGAGGATGAAGCAAAACTTCGTGATCGCGCTTTTGCACTCTTTGATCAAGTATTTACACCACAGAATTAGTCTAATTATTTAGGATGTCGCTCACTCTAATTTTATTGTTAGCGCTCATCGGCTTTCTGACAGGTTTTTCTAAAACTGCAATCGGTGGCATTGGAATGGTCAATGCTGCGCTATTGGCAACATTGCTACCCGCAAAAGAATCTATGGGCGTGATGCTCATACTTTTGATAACTGGTGATCTCTTTGCAATAGGTGTCTATAAGAAACACGTCGAATGGAAAATGCTCCGTGGTCTGATTTGGCCAATAATTTTTGGAATATTTGGTGGAGTCTATTTTTTATCACGCTCAACAGATATTTCACTCAAGCACACAATTGGTGTGATTGTGCTTCTGCTTGTAATCCTCTACCCAATAAGTCAGCGATTACAAAGAAATAATTTCAGTCTCAATCTTCGTTATCCAAAGGCACTGCGTCTCAGTCTTGGTCTTATGACAGGATTTATGAGCATGGTTGCCAATTCGGGTGGTCCCCCAATGAGCATCTATCTACTATTGCGTGAAAACACTGTCATGAAATTTATGGGAAATAATGCATGGCTTTTCTTTTTGGTCAATCTTTTCAAACTTCCATTTACTCTTGCGTTGGGCTTATTGAATTTTGAATCTCTCTATTACATACTCCCCGCACTACCTCTGGTGCCACTCGGCGCCATGTTGGGTCGTAAAGTAATCAATAAGCTAAATCTGGAACTCTTTCAGAACATCACGCTAGTAAGTGCAGCGCTTGCTGGCCTCAATCTACTATTTGGATAAAAAGTAGATTGAATTTCTTAGGCGGGGAACTTCAGATCGTCGAGTAGCTCTTGGCTCTCTAGAGTATTTGTTGGACAACTCGCATTGAGTTCTGCAATTTCACTCGCAGATAGTTTGATATCCACGCCTGAAAGTGAATCCAAAATAGAGGATGCTCTTGATGCACCTGGAATTGGAATTGATGTAGGGAATTGGTTGAGATGCCATGCAATGGTGAGTGCATACGGTGAAACACCTTTGCTATCAGCCATTTTCTTGAATGCGCCAAGTTCACCAGTTGCAATTTTTGCAAAGTTTCCACCTCCACCAAGTGGTGACCAAGGTAGATAAGCAATTCCATATTCAGTACAGATATCGATGACATCTGCAGCGTGACGATAATTTGGACTAAATTCATTTTGCACAGAGATGATTCCGCCTTCCTCTGGACGACCTCCCGCTTTGATTGCGTGAAGTAGCATCTTTGCATTCACATTACTTACGCCAATTTGCGCAACATATCCGTGTTCTTTCAATGTCATGATATTTTCAAACTGTGCTTCATAGGTAAGAGAGATATCAGTTCTGTGATGTTGCCATAATGGAATCTTTGAAAGCCCAAGCTTTAGTGCAGAGGCTTCAACAGCGCGATATAAATAATTCTTTGATGCATCGCGTCCTGGAATACCAAACATTGTTCCGTTATTTTCGCGAGTAATACCAGCCTTTGTTGCAATAACAACTTTTGCTTTCTGCTCAGGAGTGCCCTTCCAGGAAGCAAATGCCTTTCCAACAATAATTTCATTGTGTCCAACAGAGTTCCAACTTGGAGCATAAATATCTGCAGTATCGAGAAGAGAGATACCAGCATCGAGTGCTTGGTGGATTACTCCAATTGCAACATCTTGCTGCTCAGTCAATCCTGGATAGCGATCATTAGGAAATGAAAATGGCATGCATCCCATTCCAATAGCAGAGACTGAATAGGGACCAAGTTTGCGCTGAATAATCATGTCGTGATGCTAGTGCAATGGATAAGAATAATGAATGGGGTACGTTTCGCGAGTGACTCAATCTGGAACTCTGGCACTCGTTGGATCTGGTGAATATCTGCCCGTCATGGCAGAACTCGAGAGTTCACTTCTTCAAAGTGGCCCCTCACTTCGATATGTACAACTTGCAACAGCTGCTGGTCAGGAAAGTGTCGAACGTTTGCGCTATTGGGAACGAATCGGAAAAGAGCAAGCAGGTCGAATTGGTGCGCAGCAAGTTTTCCTTCCAGTCTTTACCCGCGAAGATGCCATACGAATTGATCTTGCAGATCAAATAAAAGGTGCTGGACTTATTTATCTCAGCGGCGGTGACCCACATTATTTGGCTCAAACACTCTTCGGTACTCCAGTCTGGGATGCAATTATTTCGAATTGGAAATCAGGAACATCCCTTGCTGGATGTAGCGCAGGGGCTATGGCATTTGGTCCTGATATTCCACACTTTCGTAAAATGAAAGAGAGCGGAGAAACAGGACTTGGCCTACTTCCACATATTCGTGTTGTGCCTCACTACAACAAATTCTTCAAATGGATACCCGATAGCGCTGCTCAGCTATTTCTCAAAGCGCCAGAGGGTGTTCGCATAGTGGGAATCGACGAAGGCACAGCAATTGTGACAAATAATCTCAAATCCTGGAGTATCTACGGAGATGGCTTTGTGCATCTTCTCAACGGTAAAAATACTGGAAAGTATCAATCTGATATCGAAATTGAGATTTAGAAGAAGGCAACTTCAAATCCTGTCTCGTCAAACTTATTTGATGCCACTAAACTAAGGACTAGCGAATAAGTGGCAAACGAAAACGAAATGGATATGTAAATATGGCAAAGCAGAACTGGGC
>CAMBGL010000078.1 GCA_945866155.1 Bifidobacterium breve | reverse complement strand
TACCAAATTTTTTTCAATCGCAATCGCACGTAACATGTCACGCTCTGCTGGGCTGTGATCTCTGTGATCCACCTCAATGCCATTGAGTCCTGCTTCATATAGTTCTTCGAAATCATCACTGACAAGAATTTTTCCGCGGTGAGATGCAAATGCGTGTGCAATAACAGCTACTCCACCTGCAGAGCGAATTGCTCTAATTGCTTGCGCCGGAGTTGGCGCTGCATGTGAAACATAGAATCTAGATTCATTATTGAGTAGTCCTTGAAATGCTTCATCTCGGGAAGCAATAACTCCATTTCTCACAAGTGCATCTGCTAAATGTGGGCGGCCAAGTGTCGCACCGAGCGGTGTTACCGCCTCAACATCTTCGAGGGAAATATCTATTCCTTCAGCACGCATGAGCTCAATCATTTTGCGCATTCGTGGAATTCGCCCATCTCGGGTCTCCTCTAAGAGAACTTGCATCGCCACATTAGTTTCATCGAAGAGAAGTCCGAGCATGTGAACGCTTATTCCATCATCTGTTAGGCATGAAACTTCCGCGCCTAGTACTAACTCTAAGTTACCGCGCAATGCTTGTCGTGCTTCATCCCAACCTGAAGTTGTATCGTGATCTGTAATTGCAAGGACACTGAGCCCTTGTGATAACGCTTTATTTACTAATTCGCGGGGCGTATCCGTCCCATCGCTACACGTAGTGTGAGTGTGCAAATCAATCATTTACTTCTGCCCGATCAACTCGGGTACGTAATACAACAAGTACACAACCAATAAGAATAAGTGCAATACCAGGAATAATTCCAAGTGGTGGTTTTTGGTCAAGCCACCATACTGCCAAAATCGAACTTACCGGAACTTCAAAAAAGACTATGAGCGAGACAACGGCAGGAGAGACTCTTTTCAGGGTGGAATTAAACATTGTGTGTCCAAGAATTTGAGCACCAAGTATGAGGCCAAGAACAATCCACCATTGTTTTGCCGTGAAGTGTAAAATCTCATCACCTGCAATTATCGCCATTGGTAGAGCAGTTATTGCACAAACAAAGTAGCAAATAGTCGTGTACGTGCTTGTTTCAATAGTTCGTAGCGCTTTAGATCCTGCCATCATATATAGAGCTGAAAGTGCCGCCGAGATTAATGCAGCGATGTCACCCAAGAAACTTCTCAGAGATATCTGTAAATCAATTCCAGAAATAAGAAGTACGCCTAAGAAACTAACTACCATTCCAAACCATGCTCGTGATGGAATATGACCACCGCTAAATTTTACAAAAAGAGCTGCAAAGATTGGTTGGAGTGCAACAATTGCAGTTCCTGCAGCAACTGTTGTCATTCGCATTGCCAAAAAGAATCCATAAAAATGTAGCGCCAGAATGACACCGGCTATTGCCGCCCATTTGATACCTTCTCGATCACTCTTCAAACGTATATGTCGTATTGCAAATGGGAGGGTAATGAGAGATCCGCCAAGATTTCTCCAGAATATTAAAGTAAGTACAGGCATAGAACTCATCGCAATAAGAGGGCCTGATGTTCCAATACCTATGATTCCAAGACCTAAGCGAATGAGATCAGGGCGAGCAGGTATGGCGATGTGGTTATCTCTTGCGTGAGGCGCCATGGGGTAACGGTATCTATTGCTTGTCACTAATACGAAAGCAAGAGTTCATCTTTAGAGGTTACCCTTAGCCCATGAGCGGAAACTTGATAAAACGAGTATTTCTCGCCCGTCTTGCAGGCACGGCGGTCTTTGACCCCAATGGTGATCCAGTAGGTAAGGTGCGAGATGCTGTCGCGACCCTTCGTTCAAATAATCAACCACCACGAATTCTTGGATTAGTAGTTGAAGTTCCATTACGTCGACGAGTATTTGTACCAATTACTCGAGTTACATCAATTGAAAGTGGAACTGTAGTAATTACGGGTCTACTAAATATGCGTCGTTTCGATACACGTGCAGGTGAGTTATTAGTTCTTGGAGAATTAGTAGACCGTTCCATAACACTTGTTGAATCTGACGAAAGTGTTGTTGTTGAAGATATGGGAATGGAACAAAATCGCACAGGTGACTGGCTGATTACGAAAGTTCACATTATGCGCAAGGGACATGGTCTGCGTCGCAAAGGCGCAACCTCTACAGTTGCTTGGGAAGAAGTCACTGGCTTTGCATCACACGAACCAAACCAAGGTGTTACTAATCTACTTTCAACTCTGTCTAATCTTCGTGCTGCCGATCTTGCTGCAGTACTCCAAGACTTAGCACCAAAGCGTCGAGTTGAAGTTGCTGGAGCACTCAACGATGAGCGACTTGCTGATGTCTTAGAAGAAATGGATGAAAAGAGTCGCGTAGAACTCCTTGCAGAGTTAGAGGGCGAACGAGCTGCAGATGTTCTTGGAGAAATGGATCCTGATGATGCGGCAGATTTGCTCCGCGAAGTTGGAGCCGAGCGCGCTCAAGCACTTATTGAACTGATGGAACCTGAGGATGCAGAAGATGTTCTTCGTCTTATGAACTACGAGGATTACTCTGCTGGCGGAATGATGACGACTGAACCAATTATTTTGAGTGCAGATTCAACAGTTGCTGACGCCCTCGCTGCAGTTCGCCAAAGTGAAATTTCACCAGCACTTGCTTCGCAAATATTTATCTGCCGCCAACCTCTAGAAACGCCCACTGGACGTTTTATTGGTATGGCGCACTACCAACGCTTATTGCGCGAACCACCTTCAACACTGCTCGGTTCCATCGTTGATACAGATACGCAGGGCCTCAATCCTGAAGCAACGCTCAATGAGGTTTCTTCCTATTTAGCAAGCTATAACTTGCTTTCCGTACCTGTTATTGATGCCAATGACCGCTTGCTTGGCGCAGTCACTGTTGATGACGTGCTCGATCACTTATTGCCGGAAAACTGGCGCCATGATCATCGCGAAACCTCACGCAAGCAAGTTGATATTACTCAGTTAGAGAAGGAAGGAGTCTGAGATGGCTCGCAAAAATCAATTAGATACTCCACGCGAAACACGTCGTTCACTACGTCCAAATTTCGATCCTGAAACAATTGGCCGTCTTTCCGAAAACTTTGCACGTTTCTTAGGAACGACGCGCTTTTTGGTATACATGACATTCTTTGTAGGGTTCTGGGGACTTTGGAACAGTCTGGCTCCAAAAGAATTGCGTTGGGATACTTATCCATTTATTTTCTTGACCCTTATTCTTTCACTTCAAGCATCCTATGCTGCGCCACTTATTTTGCTTGCACAAAATCGTCAGGCAGATCGTGATCGTATCCAACTCAATGAAGATCGCGCTCGAAATGATAGAAGTATCGCAGATACTGAATATTTGACTCGTGAACTCGCTAGCTTGCGAATTTCATTAGGTGAAGTTGCAACACGTGACTTTATGCGAAGTGAAATGGCTGAACTCTTAGAAGAGATGGTCAAAGAATTACGTAGCAAGCCCCAGTCGAACTCCTAATAAGGATTTACTTCTAACAATTAGTTGATCTGTAATTTCATTAATAATTATTGATGCCGCAGATTCTGGATGTTCTGCTACAACTGGCTTCCCTGAATCTCCACCAGTGCGAAGATCGGGACTAAATGGAATCTTTCCAAGTAGCGGGACATTCGTTCCAACCAGTTCTGAGAGTCGACGTGCAGTCTCTTCTCCCCCACCTGTACCAAAGAGTGAAATAGATTCACCGCACGTAGGGCAAGGAAATGCCGACATATTTTCAATTACTCCAACAACATGTTGTTTCATTTGATGAGCGATTCTTCCTGCTCGTTCAGCAACTTCAGCTGCTGCAACTTGTGGAGTCGTTACAACTAATACTTCTGAAGATGGAATGAGTTGCCCTAGAGATATTGCTAAATCACCAGTTCCAGGTGGTAAATCGATAAGAAGTAAGTCGAGATCGCCCCAATATGCATCAGAGAGGAGCTGCTCTAATACCTTATGTAGAAGTGGACCGCGGTATGCAACGGCATCGGAGCGTTCTGGCTTGAACATCTCCATCGATACTGTCTTTACTCCATAGGATTCCAACGGAATAAACATTTGATCAATTGCAGTTGGTCGCTGGTTCATCAAACCCATCAAGCGAGGAATCGAGTGTCCATAAACATCAGCATCGAGAATTCCAACTCGCAAGCCCTTATTCGCTGCTGCAATCGCTAAGTTACAAGTCAATGAAGATTTACCTACTCCGCCTTTTCCGGAGGCAATACCTAATACACGAGTGAGTGAATCGGGTTGGGCGAATGGAATAAATTTTTCTCGTCCACCACGAAGTAATTTCTTTACATTATTTCGTTGTTCCTCAGACATAACTCCAAAATTCAAAGAGATGCTTTCAACTTCCTTTACTGCCTCGACAGCCTTCGTGATATCCGTACGCAATCGATCTTGCATTGGACACCCAGATATTGTGAGCAAAATTGTTAGAGACGCAACGCCTTTATCGAATGAGACTGCTTCAACCATACCTAATTCAGGTAGTGCTCGATGAAGTTCTGGGTCTTGAACTGTTGCAAGTGCTGCATGTATCTGTTCAACAATTGTCATAGAAGATCAGGGTCGATCTTTGCATTGATTTTCTTCGTGGCTGGTTTTTGATTCTCATCCAGCGCATCTGCCAACTGCTTTTTTATAAAAGTCTTTGGATTCAAATCGGTAGGCTGTAAGTTTTCAAATCCTGGTCCTAGATTTTCTCGTAATTCATTTGTTGCAGTTTGTGAAAGTGTTCGCAATTTCTTCACTAATTTTGCAGCTTGAGAGGCCACATGTGGCAATCGCTCTGGTCCAACAAGAATGACTCCAAGTATTGCCAAGCCCAAAATTTCGCCTGCACCAATATCAAAGAACATGTCGTTAGCCTATCCGTACTGTCTCAGAACTACACATTATTTTGTTGAAGCGACAAGGGTGAGCGATACTTCTGTGCTCTTACCATTGCGGAAATATTTAAGTTTGATGGTATCGCCAACTTCTTGCGCTCTCACAGCAACAATAAGTTCATCCGCTGTTGTGATTTCCCTACCTTCGAAATGGGTAATGAGATCACCTGCGCGAATTCCTGCTTTAGCAGCCGGCCCACCTTTGAGAATCGCATTCGGTTGTGTTGCTACCTGTGCACCTTTTCCAGTTGATGACATATCCAATGAGAGACCCATTATCGGATATGTGGCTTTACCTGTTTTGATGAGTTGATCTGCGGTACGGCGCGCTTGATTGATTGGAATTGCAAAACCGAGACCAATAGAGCCAAGTTGTGATCCCGATGATGCACCAAGAGATGCAATCGCTGAGTTGACTCCAATTACTGCGCCAGTTATATCTACTAATGGACCACCAGAATTTCCTGGATTGATAGCTGCATCAGTTTGTAGTGCATTGATAAATGAGCTTTCAGAGCCTCCACTTCCTGCAGTCACTGCGCGATTTTTTGCACTAATAATGCCGAGAGTTACAGTTCCTGAAAGACCAAGAGGGGAACCAATTGCAATGACTGCATCTCCCACAGCTACTTTTTCACTATCTCCAAATTGCAGTGCTGGAAGATTATTTGCAGCAATCTTTATAACAGCAAGATCATAAGGCGCATCTCGGCCAACAATTGTTCCTTCATAACTTTGCCCATTATTGAGCGTTACCGTGATTTCTCCACCGGAGAGTGCAACATCGTCAACAACATGATTATTCGTAAGGATCATTCCACCACTATCAATGATGAAACCTGAACCAGTTCCACCGCCAGAATCTGATTCTGTTGCAATTGAAACTACGGATGGAAGAACTCGCTGCGCGATTCCTGCTACTGAATCTGGCTTTCTCTCGATTGCGCTATTAGAACTTACTAAATTAGCGCGATATGGAATCCAACCAGTGGATGCATTTGAACCTAAAATTCCACCAATGACTCCCGCGATGACGGCAATAAAAAGAAGATTGAGATTATGAGATTTCTTTTTTACTGG
>CAMBGL010000077.1 GCA_945866155.1 Bifidobacterium breve | reverse complement strand
CATGGCCAAGGTTGAAAAAGATCCCTTCCGTTGCACCGAATGTGGTTGGAACTCGCAAAAATGGGTTGGCCGTTGCGGCGAGTGCCAAGCATGGGGAAGCGTTGAAGAGATTGCAGCGCCAAAGCGTTTATCACTTGTTCCTGGCGCAGTAACTCATAAGGCAACTCCTATTGGCGATGTTGATCTCTCTGCTGCAAGTGCAAAACCAACAGGTGTATCAGAACTCGATCGCGTACTCGGTGGGGGTTTAGTTCCTGGGGCTGCCATTCTTGTTGCAGGTGAACCAGGTGTTGGTAAATCAACACTGCTTCTTGCTGTCGCAGCACAGACTGCATCACGTTCTATTCCAGTCTTATATGTAAGCGGTGAAGAATCTGCTTCGCAAGTTCGTCTACGTGCAGAACGCATCAAAGCAGTAGACCCACAATTATTTCTTGCATCTGAAAATGATCTAGGCGCAGTTATTTCACATATCGATTCGGTAAAACCACAACTCCTCATTATCGATAGTGTTCAAACAATTGGCAGTGCTGCAGCTGATGGCTCACCTGGTGGAGTGACTCAGGTGCGCGAAGTAGCAGGTGCGCTAATTCGTATCTGCAAAGAACGAGATATAACTCTTTTATTAGTTGGCCATGTGACGAAAGATGGATCTATTGCAGGCCCACGTCTGCTCGAGCATATTGTCGATGTTGTACTTCAATTTGAAGGAGAGCGTCACTCTCGTCTGCGCTTGATTCGCGCAATCAAGAATCGTTTTGGAGCAAGTGATGAAGTTGGTTGTTTCGAACTCAGTGATACCGGAATCACAAGCGTTTTAGATCCAACAGGCTTATTTACATCTCGCCATGCAGAACCAGTACCAGGAACTTGTGTAACTGTGACTCTCGAAGGTCGCAGGCCCTTACTCGCTGAGATTCAGGCACTTGTTAGCCAAGGTCGCGATAATGATTTCGGTAATGCACGTCGAGTCGTCAGTGGATTAGATTCTGCTCGCACATCAATGACCCTCGCTGTTCTAGAACTTCGCGCAGCAATAAAAATTGGTGGTCGCGATGTTTATGCAGCAACAGTTGGTGGAATGAAAATGGGTGAGCCCGCTGCCGACCTTGCACTCGCACTCGCTGTTGCTTCTGCTGCAAAAGGATTAGCACTGCCTGCAGACCTTGTTGCAATCGGTGAAGTTGGCCTTGCTGGTGAAATTCGCAAAATTAGTGGCGTAGACCGCCGCTTGCAAGAAGCATTTCGACTTGGTTTCAAGCGCGCACTCGTTCCGGCCGGCTCTGATGTAAAGATTGCAGGTATGGAAATTGTTGAAGTATCGCGCCTTGATCAAGCGCTTCAAAGGGTAAAAATTTCAGGGGAATGAACTCGTTAGAAAAACCAATAACACAATGGTTTGCAAAAAATAAACGTGAACTTCCGTGGCGCTCAACTTCGCCATGGGGCGTAATGGTGAGTGAATTTATGTTGCAGCAGACTCCTGTTGCACGTGTGCTCCCTAAATGGAATGAGTGGATGGCGCGTTGGCCAACGCCAGTTGAGTTAGCAAAAGCAACCCCAGCCGAAGTAATTACTGCGTGGGGCAGACTAGGTTATCCACGTCGCGCACTTCGCTTACACGAAAGTGCAAAAATTATTGCTCGCGATTTCAATAATGAAGTGCCGGAGAGTGAAGAAGTACTGAGATCTCTTCCAGGAATTGGTGATTACACAGCAGCTGCCATAAGCGCATTTGCTTTTGGTGCTAATACTTTAGTTATGGATGTAAACATTAGGCGAGTCTTAGTGCGCGTTTTAGATGGTAAGGAGCACCCAACATCTAGCCCAACAGTGCGAGAGCGAGAGTCACGACTAGCTATTCTCCCCCGCACAAATGCTGATAATTGGGCGGCTGCAACTATGGAACTCGGCGCACTCATCTGCACATCAAAGAATCCCTCCTGTAATGATTGCCCCATTATTTCTCAGTGCAATTGGCGAAAGAATGGATATCCGCAGAGCGAACTAGTAAGAAAATCACAAGATTGGCATGGAACAGATCGCAAATGTCGCGGCACAATTGTGCAGGCACTGAGAGAAAATGAATCACTAACGCTAAGTGCAATCAAGAAATTATGGCCAGAAGAGTCTCAAGTTGAAAAAGCGCTCGAGACACTTCTAGCGGATCATCTAATCCAAGAGCACTCTCGCTCTCGATTTAGACTTCCTCAATAATTAGGCGCTTGGTGCTTCGGCAAGATTTTCAGGTGAATCAGGCATAGTTGACTTAGGTGCACCCACGAATGTGAATTTCGCTTCTGCTCCTTCACCTTCAACATCTACAACAATGATTTCACCGGCTTTGAGTTCGCCAAAGAGGATTCGCTCTGAAAGTGAATCTTCGATTTCACGTTGAATTGTGCGTCGCAATGGACGAGCGCCCATCAGTGGGTCGTATCCACGCGCTGCAAGTAATTGCTTAGCAGCAGTCGTAAGTTCGATTCCCATATCTTTTGCGCGCAAACGCTCATCAAGGTTTGCAATCATGAGATCAACAATTTGAATGATCTGATCCTTCGTCAACTGGTGGAAGACGATGATGTCATCGATGCGGTTGAGGAATTCTGGGCGGAAGTGAGTTTTGAGTTCATCACTTACTTTGCCCTTCATGCGCTCATAATTTGTAAGGTCATCATCGCTATTTGCAAAGCCGAGTCCAAGGCTCTTTGAAATATCGCGAGTACCAAGGTTTGTTGTCATGATGATGACAGTATTTTTGAAGTCAACGGTGCGACCTTGTGCATCTGTTAGGCGACCATCTTCTAATACTTGCAAGAGTGAGTTGAAGATATCTGGGTGTGCCTTTTCAATTTCATCAAAGAGAACAACTGAGAATGGGCGACGACGAACCTTCTCTGTGAGCTGTCCACCTTCGTCATATCCAACATATCCTGGAGGTGCACCGAAGAGTCGTGATGCGGTGTGACGCTCAGAATATTCAGACATATCAAGTTGGATGAGTGCATCTTGATCACCAAATAAGAATGATGCAAGTGTGCGCGAAAGTTCAGTCTTACCAACACCTGATGGGCCAGCAAAAATAAATGAGCCACCTGGACGCTTTGGATCTTTCAAGCCTGCACGTGTGCGACGAATTGCTTGTGAGAGCGCTTTGATTGCTTGCTCTTGACCAATAACACGGCGATGTAATTCGCCTTCCATATTGAGTAGTCGCGCTGTCTCTTCTTCAGTCAACTTGAATACTGGAATACCAGTTGATGCAGAGAGAACTTGAGCAATCAGTTCTTCATCGACCTCAGTTACCTTATCGAGATCAGTTGCTTTCCAATGCTTCTCTGCTTCTTGCTTCTCGATGATAAGAGTCTTTTCCTTATCGCGAAGTGATGCAGCAAGTTCGAAATCTTGGCCATCAATGGCTGATTCCTTCTCTTTGCGAGCGCTAGCAATTTTTTCATCAAATTCGCGAAGTTCTGCAGGTGCAGTCATGCGCTTGATGCGAAGACGTGATCCCGCTTCATCAATGAGGTCAATCGCCTTATCTGGCAAGAAGCGATCTGAGATATAGCGATCAGCCATATTTGCAGCAGCTGATAGCGCACCATCAGTAATTGAGACGCGGTGGTGTGTTTCGTAGCGATCACGAAGTCCACGCAAAATTTCAATTGTATGAGCAACTGATGGCTCTTTTACTTGAATTGGTTGGAAGCGACGCTCAAGTGCAGCATCTTTTTCGAGGTGCTTGCGATACTCGTCAAGAGTTGTTGCACCAATTGTTTGTAACTCACCTCGGGCAAGCATTGGCTTCAAGATGCTCGCTGCATCAATTGCACCTTCTGCTGCTCCTGCACCAACAAGAGTATGAATCTCATCGATAAATAGGATGATATCGCCACGAGTTTTAATCTCTTTGAGAACTTTCTTTAGGCGCTCTTCGAAATCTCCACGGTAGCGACTACCTGCAACGAGTGCACCAAGATCTAGTGAGTAGAGCTGCTTATCTTTCAAAGTTTCTGGAACATCATTTTTCACAATTGCTTGTGCGAGCCCTTCAACAACAGCGGTCTTACCAACACCTGGTTCACCAATGAGCACTGGGTTATTTTTTGTGCGGCGTGAAAGAATTTGCATGACGCGTTCAATCTCTGTTTCGCGTCCAATGACGGGATCAAGCTTTCCTTCTCGCGCTGCCTGTGTGAGGTTGCGACCAAATTGATCTAGTACCAAAGATGTAGAAGGTGTTCCTTCTGCTGGACCATTAGATGCAACAGTCTCTTTACCTTGATAGCCCGAGAGTAATTGAATTACTTGTTGGCGAACTCGGTTGAGGTCGGCACCAAGTTTTACTAATACTTGTGCAGCAACGCCTTCGCCTTCGCGGATGAGTCCGAGCAAAATATGTTCTGTTCCAATGTAATTATGGCCAAGTTGTAGTGCTTCACGAAGTGAGAGTTCCAAAACTTTCTTGGCACGCGGGGTAAATGGAATATGGCCACTTGGTGCTTGTTGACCTTGGCCAATAATTTCTTCAACCTGTGCGCGTACACCTTCAAGTGAGATTCCCATTGATTCAAGTGCTTTCGCCGCAACGCCTTCACCTTCGTGAATGAGTCCAAGAAGGATGTGCTCCGTACCAATGTAATTGTGATTGAGCATGCGTGCCTCTTCTTGGGCAAGCACAACTACACGTCTGGCTCGGTCGGTAAAGCGCTCAAACATCGGCGGACTCCTCATTCATGGTTCGTGGCTCTAAGCCTAATACCCACATGCATAGGCACGCGAGGCGGATTGCTTCTACCTTTCACAACCCCAGATATGGGCTACTTATGCCCGAAATATGGCTAAATCTAGAGTTTTTTGAGCATGCGGGTATTGCCCAAAGTGTTCGGTTTCACCGATTCGAGATCGAGGAATTCTGCAATACCGGCATCGTAGGAGCGCAGAAGTTCGGCATACACATCTGGTTCAACGGGTGTTCCATCAATGACTTCAAAACCATGTCTTCCAAAAAATTTCGTTTCAAATGTTAGGCAAAAAATTCTTTTGATGCCGATATTCTTCGCACGCTCTGTTATCACTCCCATAATTTGATGGCCGATTCCAGTTCCCTGTAATTCTTGCGTTACTGCAACTGTGCGAACCTCAGCCAAGTCTTCCCAGAGAATGTGCAGGGCACCACATCCAACAACGATGCCATCTTTTAGTGCAACAGTAAATTCTTGAGTGCTCTCGTAAAGGGTAACTGTCTCTTTTGAAAGTAGGCGGCCTTCAGGTGCATAGGTATCAATGAGTGTACGGATTCCCTTTACATCAGAAGTTCTGGCTGAACGAATCTCTAACGACATTTATTATTCTTCCGGCTTTACAAGTGGAAAAAGAATTGTTTCGCGAATACCAAGTCCAGTTAGTGCCATGAGTAAACGATCTAAGCCCATTCCCATTCCACCTGTTGGTGGCATTGCAAATTCCATTGCACGTAAGAAATCTTCATCAACTTGCATCGCTTCAAGATCACCCTTTGCGCCAAGTTGTGCTTGCTCAACTAAACGATCACGTTGGATAACAGGGTCGACAAGTTCAGAGTAACCGGTTGCAAGTTCAAAACCGTCGACATAGAGATCCCATTTTTCTGCAACACCAGGAAGTTCGCGGTGCGCTCGAACAAGTGGTGAAGTATCTACTGGGAATCCCATAACGAATGTTGGTTCAATCAATTGATTTTTTGCAACATGTTCAAAAATTTCTTCAGCAAGTTTTCCAGTTACCCACTTTGGATCAACCTTTATACCTAGTTTTACCGCGTGCTTCTTCAATTCTTCAATAGGAGTAAGGGCACTGACACTTTCTCCGACACCTTGGGAAATCGCTTCGTAGAGTGAAATTTCTTTCCACTGTCCACCTAAGTTTGCTTGACGGCCATCGTGATGAGTTACAACATGTGAACCAGAGATAGCCATTGCAGCATTTTGAATTAGTGTGCGGGTCAAATCTGCAATTGTGCGCCAATC
>CAMBGL010000076.1 GCA_945866155.1 Bifidobacterium breve | reverse complement strand
CCGATATACATACCTGGGCGTTTACGAACGGCATCAAGGCCTTCTAGGACTGCTAAATCTTTTGCGGTGTAGCTATCCTGCGAAACCTTTGCAATTGAATCTTCATTGGTAGCCACGGCGCCAAAGGCTATATGCCAAGGGTGATTTTCTAGGGCAAACGCGCCGAAAAGGTCTCACATAATGATAAATGTGGAAAATAATTGAAAATTCTCAGCAAAATAATCTTTTTTAGAGAGCGGGGAATAACCAATGCATGGTTTGATGTTCCCTATAGGTAAGCACAAAGAGTGCTTGAACGAACGGAGAGCGCGATGACCGAGCAAGTATTTCTCGAAACCACACCTCTAAATGCAGTAGATCGTTGTGATCGCTGCGGTGCACAGGCCTATGTTCGTGCTGTCTTACTCTCTGGTGGAGAGCTTCTATTTTGCGGTCACCACGCTAAGGAATATGCAGAAAAACTCAAGCCAGTAACTTCATTGATTCAAGATGAAACTGACAAGCTAGTTGAAAGTAACTCTAACTAGTTTCTTTAGTCGAGGTAATCACGAAGTACTTGGCTTCGTGATGGGTGGCGCAATTTCGACATTGTCTTTGATTCAATCTGGCGAATACGTTCACGAGTAACTCCGTAAACTTTACCGATCTCATCAAGAGTCTTTGGCTGACCATCTGTTAGTCCAAAGCGCATTGCAACAACGCCTGCTTCACGCTCTGACAAGGTATCGAGCACTGAGTGCAATTGTTCTTGAAGTAATGTGAATGAAACCGCATCAGCAGGAACTACCGCTTCGCTATCTTCAATCAAATCACCGAACTCTGAATCTCCTTCTTCACCCAAAGGAGTGTGAAGTGATATTGGTTCACGACCATATTTTTGAACTTCAACAACCTTTTCAGGTGTCATATCAAGTTCTTTAGCTAACTCTTCTGGGGTCGGTTCGCGGCCTAAGTCCTGCAACATCTGGCGCTGAACACGTGCCAACTTATTGATGACTTCAACCATGTGAACTGGAATACGAATGGTGCGAGCCTGATCGGCCATTGCACGCGTGATTGCCTGACGGATCCACCATGTTGCATAGGTTGAGAACTTATATCCCTTTGTGTAGTCAAACTTTTCTACCGCACGAATAAGTCCCAGGTTTCCTTCTTGAATCAAGTCCAAGAACAACATTCCACGACCTGTGTAACGCTTTGCAAGTGATACAACAAGACGTAAGTTTGCTTCTAGCAAGTGATTCTTCGCGCGCTTACCATCTTCAACAATCCAGTCGAGTTCGCGCTTGAGTTTCTTTTCGAGTTTCTTCTCTGTTGTAATTTTGAACTCTGCAAAGAGACCTGCTTCGATTCTTGTTGCAAGCTCAACTTCAAGCTCTGCATTCAAAAGTGCAACGCGGCCAATCTGCTTGAGGTAATCCTTCACAGGATCCGCTGTGGCTCCAGCAGTCATAACTGTCTGCGCTGGAGCATCATCTTCTTCAGATGCCTTGATCGTAAAGGCATCTTCTTCATTTCCAGATGACTCTTCTGCAAGGTTTACAACGCGTGGTTGGTTACCTTTATCTTCAGACTCTGAATCGATGATTTCAACTGCTTCTGCAATGAGTGCTTCAACATCTTCTAATTCAACTTCTTCAAGTTCAACATCTTCTCCATCAATTTTTGCAACAACAGCTTTACCTGTCTTTGCATCTATCTTTGGCGCAGCAACTACTGGTGCAGCCGGTGCAGGAGGTGGAGCAATAAGTGCAAGTTCATTCTTCTTCAAAGCGCGAGAAGGTGTACCAAGTCCAGCTTTGCGCATCTTCTCGACCATAACTGGTACGGAAATCGCGAGCGCACGTGCTTCATCTACTAGATCTTTATCAACTTTTTTTGGAATACGATTAATATTTGCAACTCCGCGAACTTCTAGCTCTGCGAGAATCTCTTTCTGACGGGCAACGGCATTCTTAGTATCAACAATGACATGAATATCTTTTTCAGTAAGGACCGTCTTCAATACAATCTTTGCAGGCGCTTTTTTAGGTGCAACTTTTTTGGCAGCAACTTTCTTAGCGGGGGCTTTTTTCGCAGGCGCTTTCTTTCCAACCACTTTTTTCGCAGCAACTTTCTTAGCTGGTGCTTTTTTTGCAGGTGATTTCTTTACAGGTGCAGATTTTTTTGTCTTCACCTTATTTTTGAGCGCACTAGGTACAGCCACAATTGTCCTTTTATTTTTTCACCATCTGATTGAATCTCTCTGACTCAAACGCGGTGAAGCGATAGGTATATTATAATTTATCCACAGGCCAAATTGCACATCCGAATGGCTATTTCCGCCCCTCAAAGGCTCAATGCCTCCTTTACAGAGCGAGCGCGCTCCTAATTGCATCCCCGACTGATTCAACTTCAATGAGAAATCCATCATGGCCAAAATCTGAGGAGATTGTGACAAGTGGGGCAGCAGCTGGCACTAATTCGGCTATTTCGGCCTGTAGACGGGGCGGAAAGAGGCGATCAGTGTCAATTGAGACGATAACGACAGGAATTGTGATCGCTGCTAACGCCTTGGCAACTCCCCCGCGATCTCGCCCAATATCGTGAGAATTCATTGCCTCGGTAAGTGCGATGTAGGTATTTGCATCAAATCTCTTGGCAAGTTTTTCTGCTTGATGATCAAGATATGACTCAACGGCGTAGCGCCCCGTTTCATCTCCTTGCAGCTCTCGACCAAAGCGCACATCCATCTCGGACTCTGTGCGGTACGTAAGGTGGGCAATACGGCGCGCTATGCCCATACCCTCAATTGGTCCGCGCTCTTGCTCGTAATAATCTCCGCCGTAGAAATGAGGGTCACTCTTTATCGCCCGTATTTGAATAGCGGCAGTGCCGATTTGATCTCCGGTTGCAACAGCCGATGAGCCAATTGTGCAGATTGCTCCAACGCGATCAGGTAATTGCGCAGCCCATTCCAGAGAGCGCATGCCTCCCAGAGATGGTCCAACAGCAAGGCGATATTTTCGGATTCCGAGCGCATCACTAAATGCGACTTCGGCGGCAACCATGTCGCGAATTGTTAGCGATGGAAATCTAGAACCCCATCGTTTTCCATCTGGAGCAATGCTCGATGGACCTGTGCTTCCTTGGCATCCGCCAATGACATTAGGGCAGATGACAAAATATTTATCGGAATCAAATGGCAAGCCTGGGCCAACCATCGATGGCCACCAACCTGGAATATCTGACCAACCAGTCATCGCGTGGTTTACAAGAATCGCATTATCTTTTGCGGCGTTGAGAGTTCCCCAACTTTGATAGGCGATGGTGATATCGCTCAGTGTTTCGCCATTTTCAAGTAAGAGAGAACCAATATTTAGAAATCGGCGATCCCCTGGTTCGTGATATTCCAGCCAGGCACCTGTTACATCTGTACTTATATTTTTCTTCGTCACAATAAATCCTTCACGCACTTGCTCACTACTTATGGAAATTACATAAGCAATAAGCCTGGTCGTCACCCGGAGCACCCCGCCGCGGTGGAGGGTTGCCGTCTAGTAAGCCGGGGCTAATACCTAGAACTCGTGACCTAGGCATAAGTCTAACTCATGAAAAGCGTACTTATGCCTTCACAATGTAATCAGCTCTTGTGCGACCACCTTCGATGAGTTGGGCATTGATCTCATCACTTCCTAGCGCCCATTCACGGGCTGCTTCGGGTGATTTTCCGTAGTGAATGTGGCGTGAGATTAATCGTGATTGGCGCATCCATTCATCGATATCGAGAAACCAACTCTGATCGAGTAGCGGGGCGATCTCTTCCCATCCCCCCTCATCGTGAAGCAAGTAGTTGCCTTCGACAATGATGAGACGTGCTCGCGCTGGAATAGATGCACCGTCAGGTATAGATGCCTCAATAGATCTATCAAAGAGTGGGAAAAATACATCTGTATTTGCACTGCGAACTGTTTTGAGTAGTTGGGCGAAATCACCAACATCGAAAGTATCGGGTGCGCCTTTGCGCTCTCGTCGATCTAACATCAGCAATATTTCATTACTCATGTGATAACCATCCATATTTATCAGCGCCACTTCAGGGGATTTGAGTCCATTGACAAGTGATTTTGTAAATGTTGATTTACCGCTGCCTGGTTTGCCTACTATGCCAAGTAGAAAGCGCTCTTGACTCGAATCAAGAATTCCTTGAATATGAGTAAGAGCGCTTTCTAGTGAATTTATCTGGGCTGACATGAAATAGATTCTAAAGCATTTTTAGCGTTGAAAAATAGTTGCAACAATCCTTGGATGCAGTTCTGCGCGCATGGCCGAAAATGAGCGAGGTGGCCATCCCGCTTTGAAAACACGACGAAGCAAAATGGCTAGTGAATAGGAAGGATCATCATGGAGTGCGCGCTCGATTGCTTTGAGAGCGAGATCGCTATCTCCATTTTCATATGCCAATGAGGCAAAGAGGCATGCAACAGGTGCGATGAAGTGATGTGGAGCAATGATGGTGAGGTTATGCCACATCGCCAAATATGTAGATAAGTTTTCATCATTATGCGAGCCAAGTGCATAATCGCGAACTTGAATATCACTCAACCGGCCAATTACGTGGGCAAGTAAGTCAAGATCATCACACGAACCATTCATCTCATAATCGAGGGCCAAATCTACAATTGCATTTGCGCCATCTTGTTGCAAGATATTG
Organism: Bifidobacterium breve; assembly: GCA_945866155.1. Lineage (GTDB taxonomy): Bacteria > Actinomycetota > Actinomycetes > Nanopelagicales > Nanopelagicaceae > Planktophila. Next base: position 1,321 of record CAMBGL010000076.1, on the reverse strand, counting down.
AGTTCTGGAGAGTCGGAGTCGACGAAGAAACCTTGAACTGCCTCAATAAACTCTGTATCGGTTGAGAGTTCAATTGAGTCCAATGAATAAATAATATTGTTGCAATCATCTGATGGTGTACAAGTTGTCATTATTTCTCAATTCACAAAAGTTGTTGGTGCACTTACAACAGTGACTGTTGCCACCGATGTTTTCTTGACAGTTCCGGTAATTGCACGGCTAACGCCGTTATGTGTGAAAATGCCATTCCATGTCGAAAGCAGCGTTACCAAATAGGTACCTGGCTGTGAATATGTGTGGCGAATTTTTCCATCGGGATAAGGCGCACCATTTTCGATAGAACTCATAAACGTTCCATCGCCAAATGACCACGTAAAACTTGGGCGAAGTGCAACATCAACAATTTCTCCAACAACATTGACTCTGCTTTGAAATATTGTGGGAAGGTCACACCAGAAATAGATAGGGACATTGATCAGCGGCTCTATTTCAGGTTGGTATGCAACACCTGCTGTAGGTAAGAGCTTTACGAGGCGATCACTGAGTGAGACGGCGGGTGCTTTAGTGACTTTCTTTACTGTTCGTGGCTTGTATGTTCGTTTCACTTTTGGAGCTGGAGTACCTAAAGCCTTAGGAGGTGGTGCTTTCTTTGTAATTGTGGGCTTAGGAACAATAGGAACTTTTGTTATTACCTTTTTCTTGATTGGACCACTGCCTTTATGGCCCTCAATAACAATTTCGCCATTTCGGGTATAGACATCGATGCATGCCGATTGCGTGCATTCGGCGCCAGATGCGTAATTGGGCAAGAGTGGGATGAGTGAAAAAATTGGCACGAGCACTAGGTATTTTTTATATTTCATGCGCGGCAGGGTAAATCTCAAGGGATAGCTCATCCCTTTCAACTACTCACCTTGTGGATAGATATGCCACTCTAGGAACATGGTGGCGCGTGATGGAGATGGCTGGATGGATTGCGATTGCGGCAATCGTCATTGGGGTAAAAATGGTGCTGCGGGTTTAATCATCATTCGTGATGGCTCAGTTTTGATGCAACATCGCGCACCGTGGGTTCACAATGGAGATACGTGGGGAATTCCAGGTGGTGCTCGCGATTCACATGAAAGTGTTACAGAAGGCGCTATTCGCGAAGCAATCGAGGAGACAGGTATTGATCCTCAGTACCTAACGCCTCTATCAATATTTGAAGATAATCATGGTAATTGGCGATATGACACGGTAATTGCACTTGGTTCAGCGGAGTTAGTTGCTCACGAAGTCAATGACGAATCACATGAAGTGCGTTGGATTGAAATTGATA
>CAMBGL010000075.1 GCA_945866155.1 Bifidobacterium breve | reverse complement strand
TGAACTCAAAGAGCGTAAGCACCGTATTGAAGATGCAGTTCGAAATGCAAAGGCTGCAGTTGAAGAAGGCATCGTCGCTGGTGGTGGCGTTGCACTGATTCAGGCAGCAAAGGTTGCATTTGCAAAGCTCAAGCTCGAAGGCGATGAAGCAACTGGTGCAAAGATTGTTGAAGCATCAGTTGACGCGCCACTCAAGCAAATCGCAGTCAATGCAGGCCTTGAAGGTGGAGTTGTTGTTGAGAAAGTACGTAACCTCGAAACAGGTTTCGGTCTCAATGCTGCAACTGGCGAATATGTTGACATGATCAAAGCTGGAATTATTGATCCTGCCAAGGTAACTCGTTCAGCACTTCAAAATGCTGCATCAATTGCTGCACTCTTTATTACAACAGAGGCAGTCATTGCCGATAAGCCAGAGAAGGCTGCAGCAGCACCTGCTGGTGGCGGCGGCGGAGATATGGATTTCTAATATAGAAATTCACGCTTAGAAGTTACGAAGGCCGTTCTCGATTACGCGAGAGCGGCCTTCTGCTTTACCCTTATGCCATGGCCTTCAAGAAAAGTTCAAAGAGTACAAGCGCGCCTTTCGACGCAACTGAACTAGTTCGCGCTGCTCTCTTACTTGAAGCAGAAAAATCAGAACATGTTGGCGATTACATATCAGTTGAATTCGATGACGAAGATCGCGTAGCAACATATTTATTTGAAGCAAATTTACCTGGTTATAAAGGATGGTGCTGGTGCGTAACTGTTGCAAAGGTTGATGAAAAAACAGAGGCAACTATTTGTGATCTCGTAGTTCTGCCAGGACGAGATGCGCTCCTTGCGCCAGACTGGATTCCATATATTGATCGCATCCAACCTGGCGATGTTGGAGTTGGTGACATCGTTCCAAGTTCACTCACTGATACACGTTTAGTTGCAGGTGAACAGGCACTTCCAACTGATGAAGAATTAGATACAGCTATGGCAATCGAATTAGGTTTTGGTCGCGCGCGAGTTATGTCAATTGAAGGTCGCGATCAAGCAAGCAAGCGTTGGTATGAAGGGGATCGCGGACCTCAAGCACCTATTGCACAATCCGCACCAAAGCCTTGTCATTCATGCGGTTTCTTTTTGCAGATGGCTGGTTCATTGCGTTCATCATTTGGTGTTTGCGCTAATGCGATTTCACCAGAAGATGCTCGCGTCGTATCTGTTGACCACGGCTGCGGTGCGCATAGCGAGGCCACTCTCTAATTTTCCCCGCGTAAAAAGGGGTTACGGCAACCATGCGTTGTGAGATAAACTTGCCTCATGTCCGCACCCCTGCGGCCCACACGAATAATGAATTAGCTAGGAGCCCCCGCCATGCCTACAGGCCGCGTCAAATGGTTTAGCCTCGAAAAAGGTTTTGGATTTATTGCATCCGAAGAAGGCGAAGATGTTTATCTCGCTGCAAGTTCACTTCCTGCAGGTGTTTCAACTGTAAAGCCTGGAACAAAACTTGAGTTCGGTGTTGCAGATGGTCGTCGTGGTCCACAAGCACTTTCAGTTGTAATCATTGATGCACCACCATCACTTGCAGAAAATAGTCGCGTGAACTCTGATGATCTTGCTGCAATGATCGAAGACACAATTAAGATTTTGGATAAAGTCGGAAATGGTCTTCGTCATGGTCGCCACCCCAATGCAGTTGAAGCGGAGCGTTTAGGTCGCGTGCTTCGCGGTATTGCTGGTCAGCTAGAAGCCTAATTAGTCACGCCTTACTTACTCGAACGTATTTCGACTTTGTCTCCTGATTTATCACTTGAAATAACTTTAATAGTGATGCCTTGATGCGTAATTTTTTCATTGAGGCGCAATGACCCTAGGGTTTGATTCTCTTTAGTACTTCCTTTGGAACCTAAGACGGTAATTATTCCTTCGTCATCACCCTTGCTTACATCTATCAAGTAAACGAGAGTTCCCTCCTCCGAACTTGTTAGTTTGTCGTACTTAGAAGCTCTTCGAACTTCAATTCCTAGCGCCCTTTTAGAATCAATAGCCACCATCACAAACTTTTTACCAGAAGCATTTGAATTTATTGGTGCAAGCGTTACTGTTTCAGTTTTTAGATTTACTGTTGATAAACATAGAATTTCTAATTCATTTAGCCATCCCAATTCGAATCGGTGCCAGCCAATAAATTCTGGAACTGAAGTGCCACCGTTTCCCATGAGATCCCAGATTGCTCCGGGACCTCCATCTCGTTGGTAAAAGGGATGAGTCAAACCCAGAACATGACCAGTCTCATGAGAAAACATCGACCAACCAGAACCTCTTTCAGAGAAGTTAGATAACTTGTTTTTTCCTATTGTGATTCCGCTGGAGAAGGATTTCTCTTTAGAAATATATTGATTTGGTCCTCCCATATGAGTTCCACCAAATTTTATGGTTGTAGTATTTTTTGGAGGAATTACAGTGACAAAGTCATATTTTGAAAAATCAACTGAAGAATCTGCAGCGCTGATTGCATCCTGAATGAGTTGCTCACCTTTGCCTTGTCCATCTTGGGACATTCCATAGATTGCTGAATTCTTATTTATTCTAAATACCTTGGGAGTGATGTCAGATTCAATTATTAATCTCCCATAACTTTGGGTTTCAATAAATTTCTTTGCCTCTACAAAATATTGATCCGCAAATGATTTCGTCGCCTGAGTAGATTTATTATCTGGAAAATCCACATATATAAATAAGTGTCTAATTTTGCCGGTAGATGGAATCAGTGAAGAGGATCGTGGGAATCCCGGGGCGAGTGGCCAGTCACTTAGCTTCTTCAGACGGCATTGCGCCGAATCCACTTGACCCCCTTGAGCTATCGGAAGTTGCGAAATAGAAATTGCTGCTACTAGAACTGTGATGAGGGCGCGAATAGGTATCACTTTCATACACGAGCCTCCTGCCTAAATACCACTTCGTCTAGATCGACGGATTGTGTAACGAATTCCAACAGTGCCTAGTACTGCACCGGCAAAGCATGTCCAGATAACTTTAGATTCGACTCCGAGCAATATCGCAATTATTCCTGCAACTAGCCAACAGATGGTTCCAATTGCTACTAGGGTTACCACGGAACGTAGATTCGAAGTCGAAGTGGTCATGAGAGAAGAGTAATGCGCCTTTCAGTAAACGAAGAGGGTAACTGGCGTTCTTTTCGTCATAGAAACTATCAAATACTCTTTCCAGCAAATACAGTTTCCAATATTGGTGCTTGGGCTCAACGTATTGCTCAAGATTGGCTTGTACTTGAACTCACCCACAGTGGGACATATTTAGGATTAGTTACAGCGCTGCAATTTGCACCAGTTCTACTCTTTAGTTTGCATGGTGGCGCACTCGCCGATCGCTTCAATAAACGGAAAGTATTGATTGCTACAAACATTGCAGGTGGACTCTCTTCGGCAGTGCTTGGAATATTGGTAATGGCAGATGTCGTTGCGCTATGGCATGTTTTCTTTTTAGCATTTACATTAGGAATTTCAACGGCAATTGATGGACCAGTACGACAAAGTTTTACTACTGAAGTAGTAGGCCCTGAAGATTTACCAAATGCAGTAAGTCTCAACTCTGCAAATTTCAATGCCGGGCGTTTGATTGGCCCCGCCATCTCAGGTTTCTTGATTGCAGCATTTGGTACTGGTCCATCCTTTTTACTCAATGCTTTTTCCTATCTTTTTGTCATTCTTGCGCTCACTCGGCTCAATGAAAAAGCATTCTTTACAACTGAAAAAAGTACCTCAATGAATAATATTCGTGAAGGCATTGCCTATGTTCGTGCGCGTCCAGACTTATACGTTGTAATGGCGATGGTCTTTTTCATTGCAACATTTGGTTTGAATTTTCAAATATTCAATGCGCTAATGGCAACTAAAGTCTTTGGCAAAGGTCCTGCTTCGTATGGACTTCTAGGAACATTTATCGCCATCGGATCCCTTAGTGGCGCACTCATTTCGGCGCGATTAGAAGGATTTAGAAAAACTCTCTTTGTCGTGCGAGCAGGGATAGTTTTCTCAATAGTTGTCATCATTCTTTCGATTATGCCAACGTACCTTGCCTATGCAATCTGGTTACCAATATGCGGCTTAGCAGCACTCACGACTCTCATTACCGCCAACTCAATTGTGCAGGTAAATACTGATCCTGCAATTAGAGGGCGAGTAATGGGTCTATACCTTCTGATTTTCATGGGAGGAACACCTTTTGGATCACCCCTAATTGGTGTCATGTCTGAATTGATTGGTACACGAGAAACCATTGCTGCCTGTGGAGCAATATCACTTACTGCTACAACAATTATTTATGGCAAATATAGAAATAAAGTTGGCCTACCTGAGGATATAAGTATTGCGGCTGTACTAAAGGCCACTGATAGCGACAAGAACAATAAGTCCGAAAAGGGTTATCAGAGTAACTAAACGTCTTGTTTTGTAACTCATGCTCGAAGACTCTCTATTTTCGATGGGATTACTAAAGTAATCACTAGAGATAAAAGAATAAGAATGGGCACCATCATGTATGCACGAGATATTCCAAGGTGATCACCAAGGACACCTAATACGAAGGGCGCAAGACCAATAGCAAGACCGGCGGCAATGGAACTTCGGGCAATCGCTAAATCTGGTTTGTTATCACTCAATGTTATGAGTCGCACTGATGAAAGACTAAATTGAGTTGAAATTCCAAGTCCCACACCAAAGAGTGCAACAAGAGAACCAATGAGGTTATGAGATAGCCAGAAAATCATAAAACTAACAAGTTGTAGTGTGATCGCAGCAGCCAACTGATGATCGACCGTAAGTTTTTTGAGAAGAATTCCTCCATACCAGCGCCCAAATGCCATTCCAGAACCAACTGCAACAATGCATATTGTTGATACGGCAGCGGTTGAACCTACGCGCTCACGAAGCAGCGCTGCAGACCAGAAAGTAATTGCAAACTCACTTGAAATACTGCAGAAGAAGCCAAAGAATGCAATCCAGTAGTGGCGTGGAAGTTTGCCGCGTTGTGGCCCATCTTCATGCGGAACATGTAATTCAGCATTTTTATCACGAAAAACAAAATAGGCAATGAGGGCAATTGGTAACGGAATTAGCAGCCCCCATCGCCAACTAATAGTTGTACCGGCAAGAATTCCTATGACGAGAGTTCCCGCGACATAACCAGCTGAGCCAATTGCATTTGTTTGAGGAATTGCAAGGGCTGCTGCACTCTTATAGTGCTGCGCAAGAATTGTCACGATATTGCTAATAATTGTTGATGTACCAAAACCTGTGAGGAAAGTTGAAAATAATGTAAATCCAATACCGGGGCCGAGCACAAACATCAGAACTCCCACGGAGAAAATAGATACGCCAATCCAGGATGTCTTTATGCGTCCATACTTGTGCACCATATGAGGGACAGTGAAACCAGCAAAGATTGCAGCAACTCCCATTGCAGTTCCGTGTAAGCCTGCAACAGTAAGTGATGTTCCTTGATCAGCGCGAAGTAGTGGTTGCGCAGGACTAAATCCACCTAAGTAGTAATTGATAACAATGGATTGAGCAGCGACAACCCAAAAGACTTTATCGCGCTTGAAGGTAAGTGGCATGAACTAGTTAGAGCGCTGCAACAACAAAGTCAATTGAAGCCGTCAGCGCATCGATATCACTTGGTTCAACTGCAGGGAACATTCCAACACGAAGCTGGTTCTTTCCTAGTTTGCGGTAAGGCTCTGTATCTACAATTCCATTTGCACGTAGTGCTGCAGCAACCTTGGTTGCATCAATGGAGTCATCAAAGTTAATGGTTCCAACTACATTTGAACGCATCGCTGGATCAGTAACAAATGGTGTTGTATATGAAGTCTTTTCAGCCCATGTATAAAGCTTTGATGCAGATTGCGCGCTGCGTCCGGCAGCAAATGAAAGTCCGCCATTGCTATTCATCCACTCAATTTGTTCTGCAAGCAGAATAATTGTGGCAAGTGCTGGAGTGTTATATGTCTGATCAAGTCGTGAATTCTCAATTGCAATTCCAAGGTCAAA
>CAMBGL010000074.1 GCA_945866155.1 Bifidobacterium breve | reverse complement strand
CGAAGAATCGCACCAGAGGTACTTATTTGTGATCACGATGCAACGGATGCAATGCGACTATTGCGTGAAGCTGGTTATCTACCCGCAGGTGAATCTGCAAATGGCATCATGCTCACGGGGCCGCGAACTAACCGCGCTGTAACAAAGCCTCGACCTCCTCGTGTGATTGGTGAGATTGAAACTCCGACAAAAGAGAATCTTGGCGCTGCTATTCGAGCGCTAAGAACTGGCGAAAAATCTAGTCATCGCCAAACTCATCTGCGCTCTATTGCAAATAACGCCCTTGGTTCATTACCGCGAACTACTGCAAATGAAACTTTAGATTTACTTACTCAATACATTGAGAAGGGCCAATCACTATCAATTGGTTATGCCGATAATAATGGCTCTGTTTCACATCGAATTATTGACCCACTCAAAGTTAGCGCGGGTTCACTCATTGCTCGTGATCACGCTACTGGCGAACTCCAAACCTTCAGAATTCCTCGCATAACTGGTGTGGCGCCATTATGAGCCACCAGAGTGATGCCCAATACGGCAGAATTGACTCCATGCTTGCAGAGATAGAGGAACTCGTAAGAGTTGAATCACCAACTGATGACTTATCTGCTTGTCGCAAAGTAGTAGCGACTGCGAGTGATATTGCTGAAAAAGTTCTGGGAACTCCTGCGCAGATACAAGAGATTCAAGGACGCCCTGTTTTTTGGTGGGGAGCGGCGCAACCAAAAATTATTCTTTTGGCACATCTAGATACTGTCTGGCCGCACAATTCTTTTTCACCAGTGTGGAGCGTAGAAGGAAATGTTGCGCGTGGGCCTGGGGTATTCGATATGAAAGCTGGCTTTATTCAAGCCCTCTTTGCGCTCAAGGGAATTGAGGGCTCTGTTGCACTTGTTGCAACTACTGATGAAGAAACAGGTAGCGCGACATCGAAAGCATTTATAAAAGATATTTCATCAAAGGCACAAGCCGTCCTTGTATTAGAGGCAACTCTTGATGGCAAAGTAAAAACTGGGCGTAAAGGTACTGCGATGTACCAAATCAATATTCATGGTCGGGCATCTCATGCAGGCTTAGAGCCTGAAAAGGGAATCAATGCCACAGTTGAAGTTGCTCGAATTGTTTTAGCGCTCAAGGCACTAGAGAGCGCAGAACATGGAACCACAGTTGTTCCAACAATGTTGCGCAGTGGAATTACGACAAACACTGTTCCAGATCTTGCAACTCTCGATGTTGATATCCGTTCTTTTTCAATGAAAGAGTTTGAACGACTTGATGCCGCAATCAAAGCTTTTACACCCGAGAATTCAGAGGCACGCATTGTTGTAACTGGTGGTTTCAATCGTCCACCTTTGGAAACTAGCGCAACTTTAGAACTCTATGAACGTGCTGAAAAAGCTGCAAAGAGTATTGGAATCCCCGCACTTGGTCACGCCTCTGTTGGCGGTGCGAGTGATGGAAACTTCGCGGCTGCTGCGGGTGCAAAAGTTCTAGACGGGTTAGGAGCAGTTGGTGGCGGAGCGCATGCAGCAACTGAATGGATAGATACATCACGACTTGAAGAGAGAAGTGCACTCTTACACGCACTCATAAAGGATTTACTCAATGACTGATGGTCCACTCATTGTTCAAAGCGATAAGACACTTCTCTTAGATATTGATCATCCTCTCAGCACGGAATGTCGCAGATCGATTGCTCCATTTGCCGAACTTGAAAGATCTCCAGAGCATATTCACACATACCGACTTACAAATCTTGGCCTTTGGAATGCGCGCGCTGCAGGACATGATGCAGAACAAGTAATTGATGTACTCATCAAATATTCACGATATGCCGTTCCACATTCAATTCTTGTCGACGTTGCAGAGACGATGTCACGCTACGGACGATTGCGCCTAGAAGCAGACCCTGTTCATGGATTGATTTTGGTAACAACAGATACAGCAGTTCTAGAAGAAGTTATCCGAGCTAAAAAAATTGCTCCTTTACTCGGGCCACGCATTGATGCTGAAACCATCGTCGTCTTTGCAAACCAACGAGGTGCGATCAAACAATCACTCCTTCGACTTGGTTGGCCAGCAGAAGATTTTGCAGGATATGTAGATGGTGAAGCACACGAGATTTCACTTGTACAAAATGATTGGAAGATTCGCCCTTACCAAGAGCTAGCAGCCGAAGGTTTCTGGCATGGAGGCAGCGGAGTTGTTGTACTTCCTTGCGGCGCTGGTAAAACAATTGTTGGTGCGGCAGCTATGGCCCATGCAAAGGCGACAACCCTGATCCTTGTTACCAATACTGTCGCTGCCCGCCAATGGCGCGAGGAACTTCTCAAGCGCACAACGCTTACAGAGGATGAAATTGGTGAGTACTCAGGTGCTAAGAAAGAGATTCGACCTGTAACTATTGCGACCTATCAAGTAATGACAAAGAAAAAGAATGGTGTTTACGCCCATCTAGATCTCTTTGATACTCACGACTGGGGATTAATAATTTATGACGAAGTGCACTTATTGCCTGCACCAATTTTTCGCTTTACTGCAGATATTCAATCCAGACGTCGCTTAGGACTAACAGCAACGTTGGTGCGCGAAGATGGCATGGAAGGTGAAGTTTTCTCACTCATCGGGCCTAAGCGTTATGACGTACCTTGGAAAGAGATTGAATCACAGGGATATATCGCACCTGCTGAATGTATTGAAGTTCGCGTCAATCTAACCGAAGAAGAGAGATTGCTCTACGCAACTGCAGAACCAGAAGAGCGCTATCGCTACTGCGCAACAACTCGCACAAAGCGAAATGTTGTAGAAACTTTGGTCAAAAAACATGCTGGTGAACAGATATTGGTTATTGGGCAATATATAACCCAACTCGATGAATTATCAGAAGTCTTGGGTGTTCCCGTCATTAAGGGTGATACGCCAGTAAAGGAGCGCGAAAGACTTTTCAATATGTTTAGAACAGGCGAACTTACAACTCTTGTTGTTTCAAAGGTCGCTAACTTCTCAATCGATTTACCTGATGCAACAATTGCTATTCAGGTATCTGGTGCTTTTGGTTCACGTCAAGAAGAAGCACAACGTCTTGGTCGTATTTTGCGTCCGAAATCTGATGGTCGAAGTGCTACTTTTTATTCACTTGTTTCGCGAGACACAATTGATCAAGATTTTGCTCAAAACCGACAACGCTTCCTGGCTGAGCAGGGATATTCCTACACAATTATTGATGCTGACGATATTTCACAAGAGAAGATCTAAATCTTTCAGGATCCACTCTCCAAAAATCATGATGTTGGCCATCAATCTGTGTGACAGGAATCTGTTCTCCATATAGCTTCTCTAGCTCAGGATTTCCATCAATAAGAATTACATCAATTGAAAAATCAAGTTCGTCTTTCATGGTTTCAAGTATTTCGATTGCATCATGACAAAGGTGACACCCAGTACGAGAAAAAACAGTTACAACTGTCATTTATTTTTTCTGCCACCCATCGCGCGATCTAATAGTTCTTGCACAACTAATGTGACATCACCTTTTGCGCGATAAACATTGTTTTCAACATCTTTGAGCACTGCAATCACAGTGCTCTCGGTCACCGTACCAACCAATGGTCCATACTTCTTTGAAAATATTGCATGCGTAATTCTGCTAATTGATTGTGCTAACTCTTCTCTAGCCTCATCTAGCGTTGCTTCTCGACGCGATGAGGTACCCGAAAAGTCAATGACAGGGATCGCTTCCTTGTGAATCCTGTCAATTGCCTTAGAGAACTCATTGTGCGGGTTAGGGGCCATAGGTAAATCATCTCATCCTGATACCGTTTGCCAATATGCAAAATCTATTGAGCAGAAGAGTTGGCAGTGCGACACTCGTTGCAACGCTCTTTGCTGGGATTTTTCTCGGCGCCCCTGCCCAGGCACTTGTTCGCGTCGCGCCTTCAACGATCTGGGGTCACACAATTGCGGGTACCTCAGCCGTAAAGAGCGCTAACGCAACGACTAGCAGTAAACCTCGCTCGGCAAATATCGAAGCAAAATCTAAGTTTGTCGTCAATTACAGAAATTTTCCAGAGTGGGCCAAGATCGAAGTGCAGTCCGCCATTGATATCTGGAGTGCGAATTTTCAATCAGTAGTTCCAATATCTGTTGAAGCAAGCTGGGGCCGTTCTCCTTCATGGGGCGTTCTTGGAAGTGCTCGACCTGGTAATTACTACTCTGGCTTTGAAGGCGCACCTGATGCCTCACTCTGGTACCCATCGGCACTAGCAAATGCACTTGCGAAAAAAGATTTAGATAAAGTTTCATCAGAGATGATTATCCAAGTGAATTCCACAGCAACGTGGAATCAGCGTGGTGATAGCACACCGACTTCGCGCGAATATGATCTCAAGTCTGTCATGCTCCATGAACTTGGACATGGACTTGGATTTTTATCGAATAGCACATATGACTCCTTCTTTAGTATTGGAAGTATCGATGAACCCACTCCATTTGATGCATACACACAAACGCCAGATGGAACTCGGCTAGCAGACTTAGCATCGCCATCACTTGAACTTGGAAGCGCATTGCAAAACGATTTGGTGTGGGGTGGACCAATTGGTGTGAAAGCAAATGGTGGTGTCAAACCAAAACTATTTACTCCAAATCCATATGAAGGAGGTTCATCCGTAAGCCATTTGGATGAGAAAACATTTTCTAAATCAGGCTTTGATTCGGTGATGACACCAAACCTTGATGCAGGTGAAGTTTTTGATGGCCCAGGACCGCTTTTACTTGCAATGATGGAAGATATGAGAAATAAACCACCAGTTGGAATTGCAACTGTAATCCCACAAACACCTCGTAATGTGCGTGGAATAATCTCTGATTCCAGCGCAATAGTGAGTTTTGATGCGCCAGTAAATGTACGCACTGCACAGATAAGCACCTACGTTGTAAAAAATCTTAAAACTGGTGTGGAAAAGAGATCAATAACTAGCCCTGTACTTATGACGGGCTTGAAGAATGGAACTCCATATACATTCTCTGTCTATGCCATCAACTCGATTGGGCAATCAGATGCCGCGCAAACTAGTCCCGTAATTCCACAAGCAACCTGGAAGGCTACTGTTCTAGATAGTGCAGCCGATGGGAAAAGTGTCACTAGTGCGACTTTCAATAATTTACCAACTCTTGCATATACAGACTCAAAAAATGGCGCGCTCAAAATTGCGCTACTCAATGGAAAAGTCTGGAAAAAAATTACAGTTGACGGATCAGGTGGTACGGATGGGCGCACCAAAAATCCAATATCTGGGCAAATATCTCTCTGCGTCAACGGGGCTGGAACTAAGCAAACGCTCCATATTTTCTATAGTGATTCAGTAGATAAAGATTTGCGTTATGCCACTTACGATGGGGAAAAATTTACTTTTGAGGTTGTCGATGGCAATGCCCCATTGCTCAATAAATATGAAGATCCAATACGTGTAAGAGGTAGTAGTGATGTAAGTGTCTCAAATGCATGTGTAGCTAGCGCAGGTGGGGTACAAGTTTTCTACCGCGACGAGAGCCAAGGCATTCTTCTCGGTGCTGTAAAGAAAAAGGGTGAGGACTGGAATTACGAACTTGTTGATGGCGATCGTAAAACAGATGATCGCACTACAGGCGATGTTGCCTTTCACTTACGCGCCTTAGGTGATGCTGGCACTACATATGTAATTTATGATTCTGTATTAGTTGTAAACCAGAAGTTCGCGACATCTGGTGCTGTTCGTGTTGCCCGAAGGACTGGCCTAGATGAAAATACATGGAGTTACAAGTCTTTAGATTTTACCGATGGGGCTGTAGCAGTTGCAGGTTACGATGTTTCACTTGCTAAAGTTTCAAATGGAATTCAAGCAACATGGATGACTTCCTCTGCACTCTCAGTTCCTAAAGTGGAAAATATCCGTTGGGCATTACTTGGTGCGCCAGCCAATATTTCACAGACTTCAGGGGGCACTTTTGGAACTCCCGGAGCCAATATTGTCTCTGATGGAAAGCAACTCGCATTTGAATGTGAGGGTCGAATCTGTTTC
>CAMBGL010000073.1 GCA_945866155.1 Bifidobacterium breve | reverse complement strand
ATTGCTGACATCGGCTGAGAATGCGAAGGAATATGTAGCAAGTTTTTGTGGGGCAGGAACTTCTTCTAAAATAATTTCAGATCGTGGAGAAAATGTGCGTACCAAATCAATCATTCGATTGAATTCGTTGATATCCACTCTCTAAATGTAAAGAATGCAGTGCGCTATATGTGGGAGGCTGGGCTGTAACCTTGCTCAATGGCTACTTTGCTCGCACTCATCTCAAGTCTTTTATGGGGTAGCGCCGATTTTGAAGCAGGACGCCTTAGTAAAAAATATCCTGCACTTGTAGTTCTAGGTATTAGCCAAATCATCGGTTTATTTACAGGAATCATAATCATCATTATCTCTGGTGGATGGATAGCACCATCAATATCAACAGCAAGTTATTTCATCCCTGGAGTGTGCGCGGGTATCACTGGTTATTTAGGTCTGCTCTGTTTATATGCAGGTTTATCAAGGGGGCGAATGGGAGTTGTCTCACCCATTAGCGCGCTCGGTGCAATTATTCCTTTGAGTTATGCAATTTATAACGGTGATCGTTTATCTCTTATTACAACAGTTGGCGTTGTATTAGCACTGACTGGCGCTTTTTGCGCAAGTGGACCAGAACTTGGAAACGGTCTACCAATCAAGCCACTCATTCTCGCAATCGGTGCAATGTTTGGTTTTGGCATCACTCTTATCTTTATGTCTATCGGCTCTGAGACTAGTTCGCTAATGACAATGACAACGATGCGAGCAGCAACTGCAGTGATGACGCTTTCATTGTTCTGGAAATTTAGAGGCATAGGCGCTATTTCTCCATCACTCTATCCACGATTTATTCTGGTCGGCGTTGCTGATTTTCTAGCAAACTTACTTCTTGGTGTTGCTTGTACTAAAGGCTTAGTCTCCCTTGCAATGGTGCTTGGCTCCCTCTATCCCGTTGCAACCGTTGTACTCGCCTATAAATTGCTACACGAGCGCTTACACAAAGTTCAATACGTTGGTGTTGCACTTGCTGTTGCAGGAGTTGCGATTATTTCCGCTTTTTGATTGCGTGATAGAAAAGAGTCCCGTCATCCTCTGTTGTTTCATAAGAGTCAAAACGCGCAATCAAAGCCTTCCAATCAACAATTCCTTCTCCGCCACTCTCTGGCGTAACGCTAAGTTCTAAGCCATCCAATAAATCTGCATCCAATAATTCAGAGATCATCGAATATCCACCTTCAATAAGAATATTGGAACCAAATTTACGTGTGGCTCGATCAACTGCCTCTGCTGGAGATGTGTTCCACATAGTCGCTAAATGATTACCCATTACTGGATTTACCAATGAACGAGAGAGAACGACAAGTGGTACTGGAGTTCGAGAATATGGCTCGTTGCGCGCTGTATTTCCCCCAATAATGATGCAATCAACATTGCGACGTCGCGCTAAGAAAGAGCGACGATCTGCAGGCGAGCTCACCCCTGCAGACTTTGAATCTTTACTTGTAGATCCATCGGAGCCGACGACCATGCTTGCAATAACACTCATGCCCAATACGTTACGCGAGAAAATAGGGCTCTTGTAGTAGCCATGCATAAGCCCGTGAGTGTCTAGACAAAATTAGTTGCAATGTTGAATACTGACACTCATATTAGGGAGAGATACATATGGCAATGACACCCAAAATGGGGATTTCCAAGACCGGTAATAAAGCTGAAGATCTTTTTCGCTCTCTCACATCTTCACAAAAACCAGGCGAAGCAAGACTTGGTGATGCCGTAAAGAATGGAAATTACGCCGAAGTAAAGAAGGTAAGCGGGGATACTCTCAATCAAGTTCGCGCAGTCAAATACACAACTCTGGTTGCATATGACGCCGAAAATGATGCTTGGTATGTGGTTCCTGCTTGTGATGTTGTTGCACTCATTGCAGGAAAAGAACGTGGGCAACATACAGAAAATCCATTTGAGAGCTCAACACTCTCACTTCGAAACCTTGGGCCTTATAGAGTTTCAAGCGCGAATTTATCTGCAGCATGGGATGCCGCGGTTGTAAAAAGTGATGGGAAACCATTGCTAAAGCAGAAGATGAAAGATGTTTTGCAAGAGTGTAAGGATCTTTCAACTGCGCATAAGAACGCAGTCCGCAAACTTATCTAGGCTTCGAAAGAGACGTACTCAACGCTTCCGTTGAGATCACCATCGCCAATTCTCTTCTGGATTACTTCGATTGCCTCTGGATTTTGATCGATTGTTAGAAACTTTCGCCCTAACTTATGGGCAACTGCTGCAGTAGTACCGCTTCCCGCGAAGAAATCCATAACCCAATCGCCCTCGTTACTGCTTGCGTGAATTACGCGTCGCAAAATTCCTTCAGGCTTCTGTGTTGCATAACCAGTCTTTTCTTTACCTGTTGGGGAAACAATGGTGTGCCACCAAACATCGGTAGGTAGCTTTCCTTTTTCTGCCTTCTCGGGAGTTACTAGACCAGGTGCCATATATGGCTCACGATCAACGGCCTCATTGTTGAATGTGTAATTCTCGGGATCTTTTACATAAACCAAGATGTTGTCATGCTTTGCAGGCCACTTCTTCTTAGCACGTGCGCCGTAGTCGTAGGCCCAAATGATTTCATTGAGGAAACATTCACGACCAAAGAGTGCGTCTAGCAAAACTTTTGCATAGTGAACTTCGCGAAAATCTAAATGCAAATAAAGAGTGCCATTGGGTTTTAGGATTCGCCACGCTTCTTCTAAACGAGGTTCTAAAAATGCCCAGTAATCAACAAAGTCATCGTTATATGAAGTAACGATTCCTTTTACAGTTTCATAGCTCTGACCCTTGAAGCCAACGCGACCACCCTCGGCGCTTCGAACAGTTTTGATTGCTTGGCGCTTTTGTACCTTGCCGGTATTGAATGGGGGATCGATATAAATAAGATCAATGCAAGCATCTGGCATTGATTTCAAAACTCCGAAGTTGTCGCCAAATACAACGGTGCTAGGACCATCGGGTGACCATGGCTTGGAGGTTGATTTCATTTGGTCACAATATCAGCGCCCTACGACAACTTCGGCCATAGGGCAAAAATTCAACTAAACTATTGCTCACAATGAGGCCAAAAATCTTTTCAAAAGTATTTCACCTATTCGCCGATCGCAGAGTCTGGGTGCGCCAAATTGCAGTTGCTGGCCTCGCTGGCGCAGTTTCATGGCAAGTAGGAGATTTACTCATTACTGATGGCGGTGTAGTCGCAGCCATTGTTTGCTCATTGAGTATTCGAGTTTCTTTACACAAATCAATTCGTGAAGGTTTTGGTCAAATTGTTGGCACTGCAATCGGTGCAGCAGTTGCACTATTCGCCGTATCTGTTTTTGACATGGGAATCATTGCAATTGGAATCACTATTGTCATGTGCTCCGTTGTCGCTCGCGCTCTTCATCTTGGCGAAGTTGCCTCAGTCAATGTTCCAGTAACTGCCCTGATTGTTATTGGCCCTGGGCTATCTGGAAGCACAGCAGTTCATCGCCTTGGATCCACACTTATTGGCGCAGCAATTGCAATTGTCTTTTCATACTTTTCACACCCAAAGACACCAGTGGGTCGAGCAATTGATCAGATAACAACTGTGAGTCACAAAGCAGCGAATCTTTTAGCTGAAATGTCTGAAGGCGTTGCAGCTGGCTACACACAAAAAGAGGCAGGTAATTGGTTGGCAAAAGCCCGCTTACTTATTGAAGATATTCCAGCGCTTCGCTCTCAATCAGTTGAGGCACGCGGACATGCACGATGGTTTCCCACCGCTGAAAAAGATGAAGCAGAAGATGTCTATATCCGCGGAATCGCACTTGAACACACTGTTGTGCAAGTCCGAACGATTGCTCGCACACTCTTTGACTCAGCGGTCAGTGGTGGAATTGCAGATTCAACAAAGAAACAAATAGCAGTTGCGCTATCTGCTGCCAGCTTTGCAATCTCATCTAAGTTTGAAGAAGATAATTTCAGCGCTGATGATTCAAATCAGAGCGCAACAGAGGATGCTCGCGAAGCAGGGGCCGCCCTCGCCGAATCCTTGATTGAAGATGCTAAAGATGCTGACCAAGAACAAATTGTTCGAGGCCTTTCAATGGTTGCCAATATTGACCGTATTGCAGACTCACTTGATCAAAACTCTCCAGCGCTCAAAGATGTCGTAACGCCGGATGAACCGGCGCAGCAAAAGGTGATGGCCGTTTCACCGATTGATCAGACTCTGAAATTGAGTAAGCGCATTACAAAAAACATCAAGAAACTCTTTAGAAAGTATTTTTAGAGCGCAACACCAATTTGTATGCGAATCTCTTCACCGATTCCAATAATTGCAACTGTTTGCTCATGTGTATGCAACGGAGATTCAAGCAAACCTTCAGAGACATATTTGGATAAATAATTCGCTTGATAAGCAAGACCTTCATGGCCAACAACGCCTGTTTCATCTTTCCAATTAGGACCTTTGCCATTGAAAACTGCTTCGCGAAGACCAAGACCTGATGGTGTGAAAAACGGTGAATCAACAAGTAGAACACCTTCGGTTCCCGATACAGATGCTCGAGTTGGAACGTGACTATAACCCGTTGTTGTAATTACAGCGCGCGCACCCGAATCGTATTCAAATACTGCAGATGCCATTGCCTCAGAGTGGGGACTATGTAATTGACCAGTTGCGCTAATTTTCTTTGGTAGCCCCAATATCGATTCAGTAAATGCAATTGGATAAATACCCATATCTTGAACAATGCTGGCACCCGGTAGCCACAAACGTGCAACATCGCGAGCATCTTGTCCAAAGTCGGCTTGAATCAATTCGATCTTTCCAAGCAAGCCACGCTCCAACATTTGGCGCATCATGTCTGCCTGTGGCAAATAGCGAGACCACATCGCCTCCATTGCAAAGACATTTGCTTTCTTTGCGGCGTCGTAGAGTGTCTTGGATTCAGCCTTGCTAATTGTTGAAGGCTTTTCGATGAGTAGATGTTTACCCGCATTGATTGCAATCAGGGAATCTGCAAGGTGAGTATTAGGCAAAGTAGCTATGTAAATAACATCGATATCTTTTTGCGCGCAAAGTTGCTCATAAGAGTCATATGTTTTATCAACGCCATGCTTTGCAGCAAGGGCCGCCGCCTTGCCCCCAGTCTTAGAGGCAATTCCAACGACCTGCTGCTTTGTGTGCTTCTTGAGAGTATTGATGAAAACATCAGCGATATCGCCAGCGCCAACAATTCCCCAGCGAAGCGATGGAACTGAGGCAGGATCTAAAGGTCGCGCTTGTGGAAAGTCTGAGTCAGAGAAATTCTTTACAACATCTGAAAACATAGCCATGAGATGAGCCTATTGGGAAAAGAAGAATTTAGGGAGTAACGGTAAATCCTGCAAAATTGAAGTCTGCTCCGTAGGAATTTTCAATATAGATCGGCCCAGATGTCGCACCACTTTGGACAACGGCAGTAACAGATGTTGGGCTAACTCCCGTAACACTTGTCATATCTTCAAAATTCAATCGGACCACAGTGACGCCGTTGAGGCCTGTACCAGTGATAGTAATAGTTGTTCCAACAGGGCTCGAAGAAGGCGTGAAACTAGTAATCGTTGGAGATGCTGTTGCATTCTTACTCCACGGTGTTCCACCGCCCGTGAGAACAATTCCATGGCTAGAGCCACTCGATGAATTAGATGCAGTAGTCAAAACTTCGTAAGTTCTAAAAGTGATTGTTACGCTCGAGCTCTTCGCGTTGTAATTTGTGCTCTGTTCTCTTGTGAAGGCAACTATGCACGTTCCTGCAGATGTTGAGATCAATACTGATCCAGTAAGTGAACAACCCGTTGCCGTGCCACCTGTAACAAGATAGGTGACGGTGCCTGTGCCACTACCACCTGCAACGTATAGAGAATATGAATTACCAATGACCGCCTCTGCCGTGGAATAACTCATAAATCCTGAATCTTCTGCGCGGTTAATAGTGAGCACGCCACTTACATAGTTGATACCTGCATAGTTAGATTGATGTGAATCGGTGAGGGTTACCGCACTTGGAACTATGTAATACGTGCCAGCATCTGTTGGAATTGTTGCAGAAGTGGTGGCGGTATCAACCCCGTATCGATAAGTAATAGCAGTCAATGTATCGCCAGCTAATAAACCACTTGC
>CAMBGL010000072.1 GCA_945866155.1 Bifidobacterium breve | reverse complement strand
ATTGAGGTTTGTCCCAACTTCTTACAACTCCCACCGGCTTTGACAGCTGCGATTGCGCTAGGCCCTAAGAGAGAAAGCGCTAAAGAAGCTACAACCATAGAAATAAAATGGGTCCGCTTCATCCCACAACCTTGCATTCTTATCTTGCTGAAGGCAAGCAGCCACAATCGATAATGCGTGCTAAGTTGCCTTTTATGACCCGTTTACCTAAAAAACGGGGAATTACCCAGGTTGAAGAGGATAAATCCCTCATCCTCCGCAAGAAGGTTGATTGTGGATAACTTTTACGTCTCTCGAAAGAATTCTCCACCCTTGCGGAATGAAAATTCCTACGAAAAGAATATCCACTCTGTTATTCACCTTATTCCTTCTATCCAATCACTTCACTGCTATATCAACGGCTGCTGATTCACTGGGACCAAAAACTCGATGCTTCATCGAAGTGGGTGATCCACATATTTCTACATTCCTGCAGGAACGGAGAGGTATTCGAGCGGTAAAGGTCGATGCTGAATCTAGATGTAATTTCTTGCAGAATAATGTGATTTTGACTGTAACGATCTACAAAGTAGGACGATTCTCCGATCATTTTGTCAAAGAATTCCGGACTGATCCGGCTAACCCTAAGTCGTCAGGATTCAGGGTAAAGAATTGGCAAACGTATCGAGAATGTATGAATGAACAAGAAACCACATACTATGGCGTTGCTTTTTCTGAAGCAAAGATCAACGGAAAGTTGCTAAGAACAGTTAAAGCGCGTTCAAATAAATCAAAACCCCTAAAGTGTGGCACGTGAGATAAAGTAGGAACATGAATGATTACTCTGGTGCTGAAAAATCTGAGTGGGAGGAGAGATTTTTTGGGCTAATCTTGGATTTAGGAGAATCCCAGTCAGAGAGATATAGAAAGCAAGCTATTGAGTTGCTTAGAGCTAAAACTATTAGAGTCCCAATTAAGAACAGTATTGGTTTCTACAAGTTAGAATTTTTTGACTGTAAGTTTAAGATTTCACACGACAACGGAGAGTCTTTTGTGAACATTGGTCGGACCCGAATAGGCTGGCGCAAGCAGGACAAAATGCGTGATTTGTCTGGATTTTTTGCACACACTGAGGCATCTACAATTCTGGATGTAGAGTAATTTAAATCTCGACTCCAATGTATTTTGTCTCCAAGAATTCATGAATTCCATCGAAGCCACCTTCACGGCCTAATCCGCTTTGTTTTACCCCGCCAAATGGCGCTGCTGGATCTGAAATAACTCCGCGGTTGATTGCAACCATTCCTGATTCGATTGCCTCCGCCGTACGAATACTGCGAGCAAGGTCGCCCGAAAATACATAACTAATGAGACCAAAATCAGTGTCATTAGCGAGTGCGATAGCTTCTTCATCGGTATCGAAAATAACAATTGGTGCAACTGGACCAAAGATTTCGTGGCGCAAGATTTCATTATCTTTCTCGCATGTAATAACTGTTGCTGGATAGAAAGCGCCATCACCATCTGGAGTATTGCCACCAGTAATAATTTTTGCACCTGTCTTGACCGCATTCGTGACTAACTCTGCAATCTTATTACGCTCTTTCATGGAAACACTGGCGCCGAGTTGCACACCAGAATCCGTTCCTTTACCCATCACGAGTGCACCCATTGCTTTACTAAATTCGGCAACGAATTCTTGGGCTACTGGGCGTTGAACATAAACTCGATTTGCAGCTGTACATGCTGCGCCACCATTTCGCATCTTCGCAAGCATTAATCCTTGAACTGCAGCAGGAATATCTGCATCATCAAATACAACAAATGGCGCGTTGCCACCAAGTTCCATAGAACAACGAATCACGCGATCTGCTGCATCTTTGAGCAAAATACGACCAACTTCGGTTGAACCAGTGAATGAAAGATTGCGAAGGCGCGGATCGTGAAGCATTTTTGAAATTGATGCACCTACTTTTTCAGGCAAAATTATATTTATAACACCTTTAGGAACTCCTGCGCGTTCCATGATGTCAACGATTGCGAGCGCAGTTAGAGGGGTTTCACTCGCTGGCTTCAAAATCATTGTGCAACCAGCCGCAATTGCTGGACCGATTTTGCGAGTAGCCATTGCTGCTGGGAAATTCCATGGGGTAATAAGGAGTGAAACACCAATAGGTTGGTGGGTTACAAGGATTCGCTTATCACCGCTTGGGGATTTACGAAAATCACCAGAAACGCGAACGGCCTCTTCTGAGAACCAACGGAAGAATTCGGCGGCATAGAGAACCTCTCCCTTTGCATCGCTGAGAACTTTTCCATTTTCTTTAGAAACAATGGTTGCAATCGAATCCGCTTCAGCCGTCATAATTTCGAATGCTTTGCGCAAGATTTCCGCGCGGACACGTGGTGCGCTCTTTGCCCACGAAGCAGCCGCTTTATCTGCCGCAGCGAGAGCGGCCTCGCATTCCTTATCACCGGCTAGGGCGACTTGAGCAATTACTGAACCGTCGCTGGGATCATAAACTGGCATTTTCCCAATGCCATCGACCCATTGACCATCGATATACATTTGAGTGCGCATAAGATGAGCATACTAAGTTCGCAATATGCGGCGCTAGTAGCGTCGCGCAAAGGAGTTTTCAGTGCCGAAATCTTGGACCGATGGCGCACCAGAACCTGTTGCGTTGCAAGATCACGCACATGTAAGTGATCCACTTTCCTACAGAATTAAGCGTCGGTTTTTAGGTGGTGCGCTCAATCGACATTCACTAGGCCATCAGCGTTTAGGAAAGCGTTACGCCCTCGGAATTCTCTCATCTGACTGTATTTCTTCTTCTGCTTATGGCAGCGAACAAATTTTGATTGCTTTACTACCTGCATTTGGATTAGCTGCATTTGCAATTTTGATGCCAATGACGGCAATCGTGCTAGTAATTTTATTGATTATTACTCTTTCTTACAGAAACGTAATTGATGTTTACACCAAAACTGGTGGTGCATACATTGTTGCAAGAGATAACTTTGGTCCAGTTGTTGCACAAATCGCGGCTGTCGCTCTCATGCTTGATTACATCGTAACTCTTGCAATCCAAGCTGCCGCCGGCGTTGCAGCAATCATTTCCACATTTCCTGGGCTGATAAGTTGGAAAATGCCTATGATTTTTGCAGTCATTATTCTGCTTACTTACGGAAATTTGCGTGGAGTCAAAGAGGCAGGCAAGGCATTTGCATTTCCGACATATTTCTTCGTTGGATGTATGGCAATTGTTTTTACGATGGGGTTGTATAAACAATTTTCTGGAACACTTGTTCGTCTTTCAACAGATCAACCGGGTGCCGTTGAGGTTGGGCAGGAACAAGGATTACTTACATTTGCTGCGATCTTTATTTTGCTTCGCGCCTTTGCTAATGGTGGCTCTTCTCTTACTGGTCTAGAAGCCATCTCAGATGGAGTTGCGCTATTTAAGACCCCGGAACATGTAAATGCACGCAGAACGCTTGTGCTCATGAGTGCAATTCTTGGAACACTCGTTCTTGGAGTTTCATGGTTTGCACACAAGATTCATGCCGTTCCCTATGAATCAGGAACACCTACCCTTATCTCTCAAATTGCAAAAGTAATTGTGGGCGATGGCGCGTTTGGTCAATTTATGTTCGTGATGGTACAGCTCGCAACAATGCTTATTCTCTTTGCCGGTGCAAATACAACGTATAGCGCATTTCCTCTTTTGGTAAATTTTGTTGCATCAGATGGCTATCTTCCAAGGCAACTTACAAAACGTGGGCACCGATTAGCATTTTCAAATGGAATCCTCCTTCTTGCCGGGGGTGGACTCTTTCTTGTCATTATCACTGCCGGATCCGTTGAACATCTGGTTGCATTTTATGCATTAGGAGTTTTCACTGGTTTTACTCTTGCGGGTTTTGGTATGACGCGTCATTCACTTCGAACTCGTCCAAAGTCATGGCGCTTCAAAGTCTT
This sequence comes from Bifidobacterium breve, assembly GCA_945866155.1. Classification (GTDB taxonomy): domain Bacteria; phylum Actinomycetota; class Actinomycetes; order Nanopelagicales; family Nanopelagicaceae; genus Planktophila. The sequence continues at coordinate 2,200 of CAMBGL010000072.1, read as the reverse complement.
TATTAATTTCTTAGCGGGCAGTATTTCACTTCTAGTTGTAATAATTTTTTCAATAGTAAAGTTCAACGAAGGTGCCTGGTTGGTACTTGTTACAGCTCCGATTCTCGTCATGATCTTTTTGCGCCTTCGTACTCAGTACACACGCGAACAAAACGCACTTTCAGTCAAACAAGAAAATGAGCGTGCGACTTCAATTGCTCGCCATGATGTAACTGTTCTCGTTGATAATGTTGATCTAGCAACAGTCGGGGCAGTGCGATATGCGCGCTCACTCAAACCTAGGAATCTATCTGCGGTGCACTTTGTAATAGATGATCGTCGTGCTGAAGCGATTGCTAAAGCGTGGGCAGAATCTGATGCACTCGATGATGTGGCCCTAGAACTTATTGATTGTCCCGATCGCCGACTTCCAAATTCGGCGCTGGATTACGCAATTCGAATGACTGAAAAGAAGGATGTCGAACTAACACTTCTTTTGCCTCGTCGTTCATACTCACGTTTTCTTGGGCGATTACTCCACGATCAAACTGCTGAAGAGATTGCAGCACCAATCTCGCAATTGAGTCGAGTTGTGGCAACGATTGTGCCATTTGATGTCAACAAAATTACATCTGGGCAAGGGGTATCAGCTCAACTCGCAGAAAGTAAAGCAATTGTTGAAACAAAAGGTGTTGTTACTAAACTCGTTACGCCGCCAATCAATATTGAACCAATTAGTCATTATGCGGAAAACCTAACGCCTATAGGTAAAATTCAATGGCGCAAACGGGCACAGGTGCAAGGGCAAGTGACATCTATAAAGACTGCTGCAAGTGGTTCTGCACCGCTACTTCATGTTGAACTATGGGATGAAACAGGTGGTGTGACTCTTCACTTCATCGGTCGGCGCGAAATTTCTGGCCTTGAAGTTGGTTCACAACTTCGCGCCGAAGGAATGGTTGGCGAAGAAGAAGGTTCACTAACAATTCTAAATCCATCGTACGAACTACTTATTTAGCACTGGCGGTGGCGGTGGGATTTGAACCCACGGTTGAGTTTCCCCAACACACGCTTTCGAGGCGTGCTCTTTTGGCCGCTCAGACACGCCACCAAAGGTGAGAATACATCAATACTTTAGTGTCGTTGATTTTTGAAAAAATCTTGTAACAACTTAGATGATTCCTCAGCCAATACGCCGGTGCGTACTTCTACTTTATGAAGTGAGCGCGAGTCACGAAGTAGATCCCACATCGAACCTACTGCCCCAGCTTTTTCATCCCAGGCACCAAAAACAAGTGTAGATATTCTCGATTGAGCAATCGCACCAGCACACATAGCGCATGGTTCAAGCGTTACGACAAGGGTGCAACCATCGAGTCGCCACGTTCCAAGTGATTGTGCAGCAGCACGAATTGCAACAATTTCTGCATGTGCAGTTGGGTCATCAAGATCTTCTCGTTTATTGCATCCCCTGGAAATAATTGCATTACTATCATCAAGAATTATGGCACCCACTGGTACATCACCAGTGCGTAGAGCTACTTGCGCAACAGCTAGAGCTGCTCGCATAGATTCCTGATCGGTCACAGCTCTAGTAACTCTGCAAACTGATCGCCAAAACCAAGTCGTGATGCAATCGCTTCTAGTTGTTCATCTGGAAATAATTCTTCGTCGGCACAAATTGCCTCAATTTCCATTTGATTCATTCCTAAATCAGAAAATATATCTAGGTTTCCGACAGGAAAGCTTTCGTCATCATCTTCAGGCATAGGTAAATCTGCAATCTCTAGAAATTCTTCTGCAACTTCATAATCAAGTGCGCAGGTTGCGTCGCTAAGAAATAGAGATATGTGAGTTCCTAAAACTCTTACTAAAATAAAGAATTCTTCATCAATTGCAATAAGTGCGAGTGCGCCGCCATTTGTTTGTTGTGCCTTAAGGCGAGATATTATCTGTGGAATATCGTGAGCATGTGGCAATGTGGCAAGTGTCCATCGCCCATCTTCATGCCATGCAGCAACAGCAATATCGCTTTCGTCTGTGAGGTGGGTCTCTGGTTCAGTTTTATCTTCGACTTCATCTAAGTCGTCGAACTCTTCGATATCGTCATCGTGATCGTCCAATATATCTGCCATTCCGCACCCCCCTTTCGCATGCACATAGTTTCACTTATTGAATGAGAAAGAAAGCCCTGTAAGGTAGGAAGCATGAAAGTACATGT
>CAMBGL010000071.1 GCA_945866155.1 Bifidobacterium breve | reverse complement strand
TGAAGATTCGGGATTCACTTCCGCAAAGTTGATTGCAGTTGCTGATGGTATGGGCGGTCATGCGGGTGGCGAAGTTGCCTCACGGATTGCAATAAAGACTTTGGCCTCACTTACTCCCCTTCTATCTAGTACCGAGATTGATTCAGACTCTATTGAAGATCTTTTGCAGAATTCTTTGCACACCATCGATAGCGAGATTGGTGAGCATGCACGCGAAGCAATTGAAGTGCGTGGAATGGGTACAACATTGACGGCGCTTTTGCTCTACGGCGAGAAGGTTGCTCTTTTACATGTTGGTGATTCTCGCGCTTACCGCTTGCGTGGAAATGATTTTGAACAACTCAGTTGCGATCACACAGTTATGCAAGAGCTCTTAGATCAAGGCGCTATTACCCTTGCAGATATTCGTGATCATCCACAGCGCTCAGTGCTAACGCAAGCACTTATGGGAGATGGCAACGTGACACCAGTTTTGCAAATTTTTGATGTAAAGGCAGAGGATCGCTTTATTGTATGTAGTGACGGTTTATCTAGTGTGCTCAGTGATAAAGAGATAAAATCTTTATTGAAAAAGAAGTCTGCAGATGAATCAATCACGGCACTTATCGACGCCACTTATATCAATGGTGCGCCTGACAATATTTCTATAATCATTGCCGATGTGGTTGCTTCAAGTGAAGTATCAACGCACTTTATTGGGGCTGCGCAATGATGAATCTAACTTTGGGTGGCCGCTACGTTTTGGGCGAAATGATCGGCACTGGCGGAATGGCTGATGTTTATAGGGCGCATGATCAGCGTCTTGCTCGCGAGGTAGCTGTAAAAGTATTGCGTAGTGATCTTGCGCGTGATCCTTCATTTGTCGCTCGTTTTCGTAAAGAAGCATTTGCTGCAGCTGGTTTAAATCATCCAGGAATTGTCGCCGTGTATGACTCTGGTGAAGAACCTGCGCCATACATAGTTATGGAATTAGTTTCTGGACATACATTGCGCGACCTAATCCATCGTGGTGAGCGGATACCGCTTGCTCGTGCGCTAGAAATTGGTGAAGGAATTCTTGCCGCCTTGGAGTATTCACATGAGCGCGGGATTGTGCACCGGGATATAAAACCTGCCAACATCATGATCACCGATCAAGGCGATGCTAAGGTTATGGATTTTGGAATTGCACGTGCGCTTGATGATTTAGGTGCAACACTTACTAGCACATGGAATATTGTCGGAACCGCGCAGTATTTATCTCCTGAACAAGCACTTGGTGAAATTGCAGATGCTCGCTCTGATATTTATTCCACAGGTTGTTTGTTATATGAAGTTCTAACGGGCCAGCCACCATTTACTGGTGATACACCTGTCTCTATCGCCTACCAACATGTATCAGGTGAATTAGCGCTACCAAGTAAAATTTCACCAACGTTGCCTGAAGGCATCGACATACTTTTATCTGTAGCACTAGCTAAAAAGGCTCAAGATAGATACCAGTCCGCTGGTTTGATGCTCGATGATTTATTCAAAATTCATTCTGGTGAAACCGTCACAACAAAGATGGTGAAAAAACCAATAAATCGCCGCACATTATTTACCGCCATCGGAGCCTCCATTCTTGTTATTGCTATTGCTGGAGCAGGTTTATTTGCTTCACGCCCAGGTGAGCCATCGGTCGGAAATGAAATCCCAAATGTTGTTGGCCTTACTGAAAATGCTGCTCGGGCATTACTCTCTGATTATGTTGTTACCGTTACAAGAGCACACGATTCTCGTATCCCGAAAGATAGAGTCGCTAGCCAAATTCCTTTAGCAACCACAAGAGCAAAATCTGGTTCTGGAGTCGTGCTTACAATTTCTGATGGCCCTGGGGATTCAATTGTTCCAACTGATTTAGTTGGCTTATCACTACTTGATGCGCGTGCATTATTGACTTCTGTGGGCCTAGTCGTTTCGCGTACGGAAGCAATTCCTTCCGATGAAGCCCAAGGAACTGTTTTGAAAGTTACGCCTGAGCCTGGTTCGACAATTACCGCCGGTAGTGGTGTTGTTCTGCAGATTGCAAGCGGTGAGGTTGAAGTTCCTAATCTCATTGGTATTGATGGCATACAAGCAAAGACGCTTTTGGTGCAGGCGGGTTTCCTTTTCAATGAATTAGAGGCAAATGATCCCGATCAGCCAACCGGTGTTGTAATTCGTCAAGCACCTGATGGTGGAACAACTCAGACAATTGGCAAGTCGGTAACAATTACAATAAATAAAACGCCGTAATTATTTTTTGCCTACAACTGGCGATAGACCTACAGCTTTGCTTTGAGCATTCTTATCGCCGCACCGTGTAAGCCAATTTGCAAGCATTTGATGTCCGTGCTCTGTTAGTACTGACTCCGGATGAAATTGCACACCTTCGATTGGAAATTTTGTATGTCGCATTGACATAACAATTCCTGAATCTGTTGAACCTGTAATCTCAATTTCTGGCGGCACCGTATCGCGCTCAACAGCGAGTGAGTGATATCGCGTTGCAGTAAATGGTGAGGGAAGATTTGCTAATACCCCACCGCCCTGGTGATTTACTTGAGAAGTTTTTCCATGAAGAAGTTCTGGTGCGCGCGAAACTGTTGCACCAAAAGCAACACCAATTGCTTGATGGCCAAGGCAGACTCCGAAGAGTGGAATATTTTTTTCTGCACAGTATTTAATCATCGCTATTGAAACTCCTGCGCGCTCAGGTGTGCCGGGGCCGGGAGAAATTAGAACTCCGTCGTAATTTTTAGCCTCACTCGCTTCTACTTCGTCATTTCTAACGACTGTACATTCGGCGCCAAGTTGGGCTAGATATTGCACAAGGTTGTAGACAAAGGAGTCGTAGTTATCGACTACAAGGATTTTGGTCGCCACGCGCTAATTCTCTCCTATCGGCGCTCCTCTCACTCTCCTTTTCATTTGGGGCCAATTTGGTGTAACTTCGCCTTATGCCAAAGTCGAGATTGCGTAAAAAGGTTGTTGAACAGCGCACACACGAGCAAGAAATAGCTGTGCACGCTCCACAAGGCCCACTTGAGAGCCCTTCCTGGCTTGCTCCAACAATGGTGACTGCATTTCTGATCGGTCTTCTCTGGATCGTGACTTTCTATGTCACTCAGACTCGTTTTCCAATCCCAGGTATTGGTGCATGGAACATGATCGTTGGCTTCTCATTTATTGGCGTGGGATTCTCCCTCGCTACGAAATGGCGCTAATTACACGCTTGTAATTCTCCACACCGTGGATAACTTCTGTGGATAAAGTTTTACCGTCTTTGACGAAGCAAGAGTGTTGAAGCGATTGCTCCCCCGATAAGTCCACCAAGGTGTGCACGCCAATCAACGCCACCTAATGCAAATCCAAATGCGAAGTTAATTCCAACAATGACTGCAATGGAGCGTAAATCTGCGCCAATTTTTCGTCCAACAACTGCCATTGCGCCAAAGAGTCCAAAGACCGCGCCAGATGCACCCACTGATGGTTGGTTGGCTTGCGCTAAATAATTCGAAAGAAGTGATCCGCTCAGTAGTGAGAAGAAAAATATCGCAAGGAATTTCTCTTTTCCAAATGCTGCTTCAATTGGATTTCCTAAAACCATCAGTGCATACATGTTAAATCCAAGGTGAAAAATTCCACCATGTGTGAGTGCGACTGTCAGTAATCGATACCACTCACCACGTGCGGTTCCGTGAACTTGTCCATCATTTAGGATTGCTTCTTTGATAAGAAAAAGTTGTTGCTCTAAATTTGGAATGAGTAACTGCACTAAGTAGGCAGCACAAATAATTGTGATGAGAAGAAGAGTTGCAGAACGCTTCATCAGCGCGAGTTAGATTATTTTACTGTAACGCTATTGATTGTAATTGGTGTTGATGGGCGATCTTGTTGCCCTGTCTTTGCTTTACCAATAGCGTCAACTACAGCCTGGCTCGCAGAATCCTTCACTTCACCAAAAATGCTGTGCTTGCGATTCAACCATGTTGTTGGTGCAACAGTGATAAAGAATTGTGAACCATTTGTTCCTGGTCCTGAATTAGCCATTGCAAGAATGTAGGGGCGATCAAAAGTTAGTTCTCCGTGAAATTCATCTGCAAATTTATAACCTGGTCCACCTGTTCCTTGACCAAGTGGATCTCCGCCTTGAATCATGAAGCCATCAATAACGCGGTGGAAAACTGTGCCGTCATACAAATTTGCATTTGATTTTTCGCCAGTGCGTGGATCTACCCATTCGCGAGCGCCTGTTGCGAGTTCAACAAAGTTTGCAACTGTCTTTGGCGCATGGTTTGGGAAAAGTTCAATAACAATGTCGCCCATTGAAGTGTGAAGAGTTGCAGTATTTGTTGACATGATGAACCGCTTTCTATTTATTGTGCTCTCTTTGTCGTCGACGTACTTGTGGAGACCAGGGGAATCGAACCCCTAACCCCTGCCTTGCAAAGGCAGTGCTCTACCAATTGAGCTAGGTCCCCGTGTTGAGCGGGGTGGGCCTAGATGGACTCGAACCATCGACCTCTTCCTTATCAGGGAAGCGCTCTAACCAGGCTGAGCTATAGGCCCGCAATTGCGTTAGACGCAATCACAGAAGCGCAAGGTTACCTTGAACTTTGCGTGAGCCCAAACTCAGGCTCTTACCCTACTGATTTTTCGGGGAAATCTCATCTTCGCTGTTTTTAGTCACCGAAAGCAGGCTCACACCTTCATCGAGATTGACCAATCGCACACCCATAGAGTCGCGACCAGTTTGGCGCACTTCTGCTGCTGGTGTTCGCATCACTGTACCTGCCGATGTAATTGCTAGTACTTCATCTTCATTACGAAGAACTAAAGCGCTCACTAATGATCCTCTGGAATCTTCATCAATCTTTGCAGCTTTTATTCCGATGCCGCCTCTACCTTGAACTCGATATTCATCGATAGGAGTTTTCTTTCCATAGCCGCCATCAGTTGCAGTAAATACATATGAATTTGTTGCAAGAGATGTATCAATGCGAGCCATTGTTAGTAACTCGTCATCTTTCTTAAATTTCATTCCGATTACACCGCTAGTTGAACGCCCCATTGGTCGCAAGGACTCGTCATCTACTATAAAGCGCAAAGACATACCTTTTCTGGAGACTAGTAGTAGCTCATCTCCCACATTCATAAGAGATGCACTTACAACCTCATCACTATTTTTGAGAGATATCGCAATAAGTCCACCTGTACGTGGTGAGTCATATTCGCTCAACGGAGTCTTCTTTACGAGACCACTCTTTGTTGCAAGGACTAAAAATGGAGAAATTTCATAATCTTTTATTGAAAGTACTTGTGCGATTTTCTCTTCTGGTTTGAATGCCATGAGATTTGCAACATGTTGACCACGCGCATCGCGTCCAGCATCTGGTAATTCATGAACTTTTGAACGGTACACCCGTCCCTGATTTGTAAAAAAGAGCAACCAGTCATGTGTTGATGCAACAAAGAAATGATCAACAACGTCATCTTCCTTTAGTGCAGCACCTTTTACTCCTCTTCCACCACGGCGTTGTGATCTGTAAAGATCGGCCATGGTGCGCTTTGAGTAACCACCTCGAGTAATTGTTACAACTACATCTTGATCTGGGATTAAGTCTTCTGCAGAGAAATCGCCTTCACTTGCAACGATTTGAGTGCGGCGTTCATCGCCATATTTAGCAACTAATTCTTCCAGCTCTGTTTTGATTATTTCACGCTGTTTTTCAGGGCTAGCAAGGATTGTATTGAGTTCAATGATGTCAGCCATCAATCCTTCGTACTCGTCATTGATTTTCTGGCGCTCAAGTGCCGCAATTCTGCGCAACTGCATATCCAGAATTGCATTTGCTTGTATTTCATCAACATCGAGTAATTTCATCAAACCTGTGCGAGCCTCTTCAGGTGTTGTGCTTGCGCGAATCAAAGCAATAACAGCGTCGAGTGCATCAAGTGCCTTGAGATAGCCAAGAAGAATATGAGCACGTTTTTCTTTTTCAACTAAGCGGAATTTAGTGCGGCGCACAATTACTTCTACTTGATGTTCGATATAGAAACGGATGAATTCATCGAGGCGCAGCGTGCGTGGTACCCCGTCGACGAGTGCCAACATATTTGCACCAAATGTATCTTGGAGTTGTGTCTGCTTGTAAAGGTTATTGAGTACGACTTTTGGAATTGCTGAACTTTGAAGCACAATAACTAGGCGTTGTCCTAAGCGCTCATTGCCTTCGTCGCGAACATCTGCAATGCCTTTGATTTTTCCATCTTTGACGAGCTCTGCAATTTTTAGTGCGAGGTTGTCAGGGTTTACTTGGTA
>CAMBGL010000070.1 GCA_945866155.1 Bifidobacterium breve | reverse complement strand
CCGCACATAAAAATGACATCACATTTTTGTGACAATTCTTCTAAGACTGACTCCACACATGTTGACCACTCTTGCCACTTCACTTTATTCAAATCTTCTGGCTTTGTTCCATGACCTGGTAACAACGGCACTCGTACTGTGTAACCGCGCCCATTGAGAAACTCCGCCCATGGTCGCATTGAGGCAGGTGAACCAGTAAAACCATGAACAAGAATTATTCCGATTTTCTCGTTAGCCCCATTTCCTTGGGCGGTGAAAGATTGAAGTAATCCAGCAGGTGCTCCTTGTGAACTCATGAGGCAAAGGTACGCCTTGCGCCATTGTCAGTTCAATCACCTATCATCAGCGAATATGAATGTTGCGCGAAATCCGAATAACAAGATAGTTGCGCACTTGAGCACAACTACTTTTGTCGTCCTAGATCTGGAAACTACTGGCGCATCTCCACATGTAGGCGCAGGAATTACAGAAATTGGAGCCGTGAAAGTACGTGGCGGTGAAGTCATTGGAATTTTCGAGAGTTTCATCAATCCTGGGGAATCTATTCCGTCATACATAACTGCGCTGACGGGCATCACTGATGAAATGGTCATGCATGCCCCACCTATCGAAAAGGTATTACCCACACTTTTGGAATTTTTAGGCGATGCAGATGAGTGCGTCCTAGTGGCGCACAATGCGCCTTTCGACTTAGGTTTTCTCAAGGCTGCTTCAGCCATGCACGAATATGCATGGCCAAAATATCAAGTGTTAGACACTGTAAAACTTGCACGCCATTTACTTACTCGCGATGAAGTCCCCGACTGCAAACTTGCGACTCTTGCTCAATTTTTTGATACGCCTATACAACCAACGCACCGCGCACTCGATGATGCCCAATCCACAGTTGCGGTCCTACACGGACTCTTTGAAAGACTTGGTTCTTTCGATGTAGATACTGTTGAGAAGCTCTTCACATTTCTTGCAGATAAGAAGAAGCGCTTACGCGAAAAAATACCGAAAGAGTTTTAGGCTGAAATATTCTTGCTGAGTTCGCCCCATTGCTTCACTAATCTGGCCGCAGCTCCGCTATCAATAGCAACTACCGCTTGCTCAATTCCAGATTTCATGCGCTCATGTAAAGAGAGTTCGAACTTTCCAGCGTACGCAGCAATAGCAGCGGCGGCGTTGAGAACCACTGCATCGCGATGAGGCCCGCGCTCCCCCGCAAATATCGCATTGGTGATTCGTGCATTCTCAGCGCTATCTCCACCAACTAGGGCCGATATTGGAGCGCGTTCAATTCCGAAATCTAAAGGGTCCAATAGATCACTTGAAATAGTTCCATTTCCAATCGTTAGAACTGAGGTAGTTGTAGCAAGTGTTATTTCATCTAAACCATCATCTCCGCGAAATACAAAGCCATCGACTCCTCGATCAGCTAAAACTTGGGCCATTACTAAATGCATTCGATCATTTGCAACACCAATGGCTGCTGCTTGTGGGCGAGCTGGATTCGCAAGTGGTCCCAAAATATTGAATACCGTAGGCACTCCTAACTCTTTGCGAGCAGGGGCTGCAAAGCGCATTGCCGGATGAAATTTTGGTGCAAAACAAAATCCGATTCCGAGCTCTGAAAAAGTCTGCTCTACACCTTTGCCATCAAGGCCAATTGTTATACCGAGTGCTTCTAGAAGGTCGGCCGAACCTGATTTAGAAGAGGCTGCGCGATTTCCATGTTTGAGAACTTTCGCACCAGCTGCGGCAGCGATTATTGCTGCTGTTGTTGAAATATTTATCGTGTGTGCGCCGTCGCCACCAGTGCCAACTGTATCTACTGCCCTTTTGTTGATTGATATCGGCGCACAATGTTGATACATCTGTGCAACTAGAGCACCAACTTCTTCAGCTGTTTCACCTTTAGCTTTTAGAGAAAGTAAGAACTCTTTAGTTGTTTCCATATCGGCGCGATCTTCAAGAATTTCATTCATACACCAAGAAATATCGCCAACTTCTAAATCGAGTCCACTTTTGAGGCGATCAATATGAGTGCGCCAGCTCATCTCAATTGAACTTACGCAGATGTCAGGCTTGCACCGCGCAGCAAATTCGCTGCTGTATGGGCAAGAGTAAATGGATCGATTGGATGCATCACTGATGCTTCAGCCATCGACCACGCAGCTAGCCATGCATCTTCTTTGCGACCTGTGATGACTAGAACCGGTGGGCATTCAAAAATTTCATCTTTGAGTTGGCGGGCAATTCCCATTCCACCTTCAGGAACGGCTTCGCCATCGAGGATGAAAAGATCTACCTGATTATTCGCAGTTGCCCCCTTGCGATCAGTGAAAAGTCGAAGCGCTTTGCCTGTGGCAAATTCAATAATTACATGGCTAGGCAAATCAGCAGCTAATCGAGTACCTAATGCCCCAGCAATAGCGGCGCGAACAGAGGAATCATCTGAATAGACGAGTATTCTCAATGTGGCGCTAGCACTCATAGACATGCGATAAGTCTATTCTTGAAAGTGCAAAAGAGAGCGCAATGATGAGTGACCTGTTTCACCTGCAGAACTGCGAATTACCCTTCGCTTTTGGTATCTGTGAGAAGACTCCGTGCGCCTTTTCGGGAATAATAGGCGCATGTCATCGACCATAGCGCCAGACCATCACAAAATCACTCGCCCTAATGCGGTGGCTGTTGGAACGATAGTTTGGCTCTCCAGTGAACTCATGTTTTTCGCTGGTCTCTTTGCAATTTACTTTACGATTCGCGCAGTGCAAGGGCCACAAATCTGGCTGGAGTCAACGGAACTATTGAATATTCCATTTGCAGCGCTCAACACAACGGTTCTCGTTCTTTCTTCTGTTACTTGCCAATTTGGAGTTTTCGCAGCAGAGCGTTTTCAAAATAAGCGCACCGGCACTTTGATGCAGATCAACAAATGGGGAATGCGCGAATGGTTCTCGCTGACATTTCTTATGGGGGCATTCTTTATCGCTGGCCAGATTTATGAGTATGCAGTTCTAGTAAGTGAAAGCTTGACTCTTTCATCGAATGCTTATGGCTCCGTCTTTTATATTGCCACAGGTTTTCATGGACTTCACGTAACAGGTGGTCTCATCGCATTTTTGATCGTAATGATTCGTGTTGCTAAAGCGCGTAGATTTACACATCAGCAAGCAACTACCGCAATTGTTGTTTCTTATTACTGGCACTTCGTCGATGTTGTGTGGATCGCGCTCTTTGCTGCGATCTACCTGATTAAGTGATCCGAGGGGCGCATCGTGAAATATCTTTCTAGACATCGCAGACACAAATCGGCTGGACCATTACTTTTACTCTTCGCTCTTTTTGCAATCGGTACAACGTTCTCTGTTGCAAGTGCGACTACTACCCCTGAACAGAGTGAGTTTTCGCGTTCGACTGCAATTGAAGAAGGACGTGAAATTTTTCTCAAAGGGTGCTCCTCTTGTCATGGTTTGAACTTAGAAGGCAGCGCCATTGCTCCCTCACTCATTGGTGTTGGCGCAGCATCTGTTGATTTTCAAGTTGGTACTGGGCGAATGCCTGTTGCCGATTTGAGTGTTCAAATTATGCGCAAGCCACCGGTTTATGATGAGAAAGAAGTAGCGGCTCTCGCCGTCTATGTTGCCTCTCTTGCCCCCGGACCTGAAATTCCAACAGATGCTTCACTCAATTACGAACGCGATGGCAGTACTGCAGAAGGTGGCGAACTTTTCCGCACCAATTGCGCAATGTGTCACAACTTTGCAGCCCAAGGTGGAGCGCTAACTCAAGGAAAATATGCACCAACACTTATGGGTGTTGAAGCAAAGTACATTTCTGAAGCGATGACAACTGGTCCACAGTCGATGCCAGTATTTAGCGATAAAACTCTTACACCTGAAGAAAAACTTTCTATCATCAAGTGGGTAAAAGCAGTTGAAGCAGAGCCCGCACTCGGTGGAGCATCACTTGGTCGCGTCGGCCCTGTAACTGAAGGATTACTTGTTTGGACTCTTGGAATTGGTCTGCTCATCGGAGTAGCTGTTTGGCTTGCGATGAAGGCGAGATAAATACATGTCTAATGAACTAGAGGTAATCAAAGATCCTGGAGTGCCTGCGCACATTCATCGTCAGGCAGATCTCGATCCAAAGGCAGAACAAAAAGCAGAGCGACAAGTAGCAATTCTCTTTGCTCTCTCCTCCCTCGGAACTCTTCTCTTTATTTATTCATACACATTTCTCTCAGAAGATCTATTTATATATTTCCCAATACTTGGAACAACAAATGCAAAGCAACTTTTCTTAGGATTAGGGCTGGCATTCGCACTCTTCTTTATAGGTGCAGGCGCAATTCACTGGGCTAAGACTCTGATGCCTGATGAAGAAGTAATTGCTATGCGACATGAGATGCGATCAGAGGATGAAGATCGTCGCGAACTTATAAAGACTGCGAAGCAAGGAGCCGCTGCCGCAGCACTTGGTCGTCGATCACTGATCAAACGCTCACTAGGTTTATCGCTGGGTCTAGTTGGATTATCACCGCTACTTTTACTGCGCGACCTTGGTCCACTTCCTGGAAAAAAATTAGAGACCACAAGTTGGAAAACAGGAACACGTTTGGTTACCGACCCAGGTGATCGCCCAATAAAGCCATCAGATTTAGAGGTTGGCGCCGTCGCTCAAGTTTTACCAGCAATCAAAGAGGGTGGCCACCGAGCGCTGAGTGATATTGGAAAAGATGCAGTTCTCCTCATTCGCCTTCGTCAGGAAGAATTCCAGTTAGATCCAGAGCGCCTAGCAATGACGTATGAAGGAATCATCGCATTCTCAAAAATTTGTTCGCACATGGGGTGCGCAGTTGCTCTCTATGAACAGCAGACCAAGCACCTTCTCTGCCCTTGTCACCAATCAACTTTCGACGTTACCCGGGCAGCAAAAGTTATCTTTGGCCCATCTGCCCGACCTCTGCCACAATTAGCAATAACGGTTGATGCTGAGGGTTATCTTGTTGCGCAAGCGCCTTTCAATGAACCTGTCGGACCTAGTTTCTGGGAGAGAAATTCACAATGACCGCACGTGAACGAGTAGCAGGCACAGTCGCCAATTATGTAGATGAGCGCACTGGCGCCGCAAAATGGATGAAGAAGAATCTCAATAAAGTCTTCCCTGACCACTGGTCGTTCTTGCTAGGTGAAATCGCACTGTATTCCTTCATCATCTTGTTGCTCTCAGGAACTTTTCTTACATTCTGGTTTGATCCATCCCAACGTGAAGTTATATACGAAGGAAGCTACGAGCCACTCAATGGAATAGAAATGTCTGCTGCATATGCATCAACACTTCATATTTCGTTTGAAGTTCGCGGTGGGCTTTTGATGCGCCAGATTCACCACTGGGCTGCACTTCTCTTTATGGTTGCAATCGTTGTTCACTTGCTTCGCGTCTATTTCACTGGCGCATTTCGCAAGCCACGTGAATTCAACTGGATTATCGGTGTAGGACTTCTCACACTTGGAATCGTTGAAGGCTTTCTAGGCTACTCATTGCCTGATGATCTTTTATCTGGCACGGGAGTACGTATCGCCCAAGCAATTATTCAGGCGCTACCTATTGTGGGTTCCTACCTCTCATTCTTTGCCTTCGGTGGCGAATTCCCTGGTGAGTCATTCATTCCACGTATCTACACAGTTCACGTTTTGTTATTGCCTGGAATTTTCTTAGCACTCATAACAGTGCACCTCATGTTGGTCTGGTACCAAAAGCACACCCAATATCCAGGCCCTGGTCGCACAGAAAAAAATGTTGTTGGCTACCCACTATTTCCTGTTTACATGGCTAAGGCTGGCGGATTCTTCTTCATCGTATTCGGTGTAACTGCATTCTTATCAGCCGTTGCATCCATCAACCCCGTTTGGCTCTACGGCCCCTATACACCTGGACAAGTTTCTGCCGGCTCTCAACCGGACTGGTATATGGGTTGGCTTGATGGTCTAGTGCGTATGGCTCCCCCGATAGAAACGCATGCATTCGGCCACACGATTTCCTGGAACATTCTTATTCCCGGATTGATCATTCCTGGAATTATGTTTACAGGTCTTGCCTTATATCCATTTATCGAATCATGGATCTCAGGTGATAAGCGTGAGCATCACATTTTGGATCGTCCTCGCAATGTTCCAAACCGCACCGCATTAGGTGCAATGGCTCTGACATTTACGATCGTTGCTCTTCTCAATGGTGGTAATGACATTATTGCAACGACATTCAATCTGACTATCAATCAAATGATGTGGTTTAGTCGAATAGGAATTTTGGTATTGCCACCTATCGCATTCGTCATCACCAAGCGACTCTGTCTCTCCTTGCAGCGCGCTGACCGTGACTTAGTTCTGCATGGACGCGAAACAGGAACTTTAATGCGCATGCCAAGTGGTGAATTTGT
>CAMBGL010000069.1 GCA_945866155.1 Bifidobacterium breve | reverse complement strand
AAATTGATAAAGTTGATGAACAATTACTTCATCCAAGTTTTGGCGCAACGTGGCCAGAAGTAAAGAAATTAATCCTTACTCTTTTGAGCTAAGCGACGTAAAGATTCTCGCACTACTGCCCCATCCGATGTTCGCCACAGTGGCGGCATTGAGTTGAGTAAAACACTTCCATAGCGCTTAGTCACAATTCGCGAATCTAGAATTGCAACAACGCCGCGATCATCAACGGAGCGAATCAAACGACCAGTTCCTTGTGCTAAAAGAAGTGCAGCACGTGGCAAAGAGACTTGCATAAATCCACTTCCACCTGCCTCATCAGCCTGTGATGCACGAGCAGACATAACAGGCTCATCTGGCCGTGGAAATGGAATGCGATCAATTGCTACAAGAATGCACGAATCTCCCGGAACATCAACGCCTTGCCACAGTGACATCGTTCCAATGAGAATAGATGTTTCATCCTTTGCAAAGAGTTCTACAAGGGGGCCAACTGAATCTCCACGCTTTTGGGTAATAATCTTTATTGGCAGATCAGCTAACACTTTGCGCAAATGTAAATCTGCCGCCTCGACACCGCGCCACGAACTAAAGAGTGCGAGTGTGCGACCACCTGCTGCATCAATGAGTTCACCAAGTTCAGTCAGGACTTCTGCGCTAGGTCCATCACGGCCAGGTTCTGGCAGATGTTTTGGCATATAGAGAACACCCTGATTGGCAAAATCAAATGGCGAACCGACATCGAGCATCTGAACATTTGCAGGATCGATTTCATCATCGGCTATCTCTGCAACATCGGCATCGCTACCCACTAAAAAGCCAATACTCTTAGCCATTGCATCAAAGTTATTTCCCACGGTAAGCGTTGCAGATGTTGCAATCACTGGTGTTTGAGTCAATAAATTGGAGCGCAGCACATGTGAGACCGAGAGGGGCGCTAGGTGAAGTGTTGAAAATGTTGGTTCATACCAGAGAACTTGGCCATTACCGAGTTTTAGAATTTTGGCAGCCGTTGTAGAAACTTCAGTGATTGCACCCTTGACGCGTGCTCGCTCAGCCATTGCATCAGTGCCTATTGCCTCTTCATCTGCGGTAAGTGATTGCGTTATTGCTTGGGCTGCTTCACGCACTTTTCGAATAGGCGATTCCAATACTGATGGAATTTCCTCTAATCGACCTTGTGCGGAGAAATCAGAGCGGACATGATCGCCATAATCAGCCATTGCGTCATGAAAATTATCAGCAGCTTTTGTGAAGGCATCAGCTAATTTGCCAGGCATATATTTGCGAGCCATTGCAGCGGCACGAATAACGCGGGCTGCGGTGAGTTCCTCCGTTACCGCTTGCGTTGTACGGTCCATAAACTCATGCGCCTCGTCCAAAATGACTGCATCACGCTCAGGCAATATGGGGTGTGAGTCCACAATTTCTATTGCTAGCAGCGTGTGATTTGTTACAACAACATCGGCGCTTTGTGCTTTTGCTTTTGCATTGGCTGCAAAACATTGGCTGCCGTAATTACAGTTATCAGCGCCTACGCATTCGCGCCCTGATGTTGAATTCGCAAGCCAGACGCGCCTATCAACATCGGGGGCGTCATCGCGATCACCAGTTATTCCTGGAGTCTTTGCCCAGGCATGAAGGCGTTGTGCATCTTTTCCAAGGGATGAAACTTCGAGTAACACTTCACCATCAGGATCGCCTTCGGTGCTATTCATTTTCTGCAAGCAGATGTAGTTACCAACACCTTTATAAATTGCATATGTAATGTCTCGTCCAAGAACCTTTTCTAGCGCTGGAACTACTGCTGGTAAATCACGTTCTACTAATTGTCTTTGCAGAGCAAGTGTTGCTGTAGCAACTAATACTTTTCGACCATGAACAAGTGCTGGAACTATGTATGCAAGTGATTTTCCAGTGCCGGTTCCTGCTTGCACCATAAGGTGGTGGCGATCAGTGAGTGCATTTGCAACCGCTTCTGCCATTTCAATCTGACCATCACGAGGTGAGCCACCAATTGCAGTAACTGCAGCATCGAGTGCTTTGCGAACTTGGGCCGATAACTCACTCATTGGTGCACCTTATCCAATAGATGAGACAAAGCCCTTCAAGTGAAATTATTTAGCACGTTTAGTATGCGTTCAACACAAAAGATGGAAAGATATACACATGACAAACACTAGAAAACTCGGTCCATATCAAGTATCCGCAATTGGTCTTGGCTGTATGCCAATGTCTGGTTTCCCACCAGAGAAGGCTTGGATCTTAGATAAGCGCGATCAAGCAATTTCAGTAATCCACGCAGCACTCGATGCCGGCATCACGCTTCTTGATAGTGCAGATATCTACTCTCCAACGTGGAACACAATGGGTCACAATGAGCATCTAGTGGGTGAAGCATTTAGAACGTGGAATGGTTCAGCGGATGCAAAAAGCAAAGTTGTAATCGCAACCAAAGGTGGAATCACACGTGGTCCAGGAAATGATTGGTTTGGCACTGGCGGTCGAAACGCTGAAGAGCATTACCTCTACCGCGCAGTCGAAGCATCAGCTGGAAAATTAGGCGTAGAGAAGATTCAATTGTGGCAACACCACCGCCTCAATCACACAATGGCCTATGAGACTCAATTCGAAAACGTCATGAAGCTCAAAGCCCACGGTGTTGTTCAAAACGTTGGCGTAAGTAATGTCAATGCAGAACAACTTCGTCGTGCAATCAAAATTGGTGGAACACCAGCGCAAGGTGGACTCATTTCAGTACAGAATGAATGGAGTCCTCGCTACCGTCACGGTGCAGAAGTACTAGAGATCTGTAAAGAGAATGGAATCGCATTCTTGCCATGGTCACCTATGGGTGGCATTGGTAACCCTGGCGCTGTCGGCACTGGCAAATACAACGCATTCGATGAACTAGCTAAAGCAAAGGGTGTATCTGCATATGCAATAACAATTGCGTGGCACCTTGCTAATTCACCAGTTGAAATTCCAATTCCTGGAGCAACTCGTCCAGAGTCAATTCTGGATTCATTCAAGGGCGTCAGCATCACATTGAGCGCTGATGAACTTGCGGGGCTCAACGCCTCACTCTCAACTGATCTAGGTCCACTTCACGAAGAATTACTAAACCAGCCTCCATTTAGAGCTTGAGGTTAGAGAGTAATTTTTAGCGACGTTTGAAAGCGAGTACTGCCATTGGTGAGTGCTTTGCATCGATATCAACAGTGATTTGATTTCCACTGCGAGAAATAGTTGCTTTTTCTCCACTGAGGAAATGCGCACTTGAATCATCCACTAACGACTCTGGAACTTCCAAAGTAGTTTTCCCACTTGATTCGATGTGAGCAAATACTTCTTTGCCAACACCTGTCCAACGAATCCATGGTGCATCAGATGCTTTGAATTCTGGAACAGCATTGGAAGCGTAAATTGCTTTGGAATTGATCTTCATCCAATCACCCATCTGGCGCAAAACTTTCTGCTGTAATTCTGGAATTTCACCTGAAGCAGTTGGGCCAACATTGAGCAATAGGTTTCCACCGCGAGAGACGATATCTAGAAGGTGATGAAGTAAGCCACTGATGTTGAGGTAATGCTCATCAGTTTCGAGTTGGTTATATCCAAATGAATATCCCACTCCGCGGTTGTTCTCCCAGACTCCCCCATCTTCAACGTGCAGGTTCATCTTGTATTCACTTGTCTTGTAATCCCAGTGTGGAATTCCCCAACGATCATTTACAACACCTGTTGGAACATGTGAGTAGTAATGATCAAAGAGAGCGGGAAGTGAATATTCACCTTCGCGCTTTGAGAAATCTGGCCAGTTGATATCGTTGAAAATAACTTCTGGCTTATAGCGATCAATGATGTCGACAACGTGCTCATAGCAATACATTGAATATGCAGCATCTGATGGTCGTGCTAACTCATATCCATCGTTGTGTGGTGGAAGATCTGTAATACTCCAATCCAAACCACCTGAATAGTAGACACCAAAGTGCATACCCTTTTTACGAACTGCAGTTGCAATATCTCCAACGAGGTCGCGCTTTGGTCCACGATCAACTGTATTTCGAGTTCCCGTTCCCGGTGCTTGCCAGAGGGCGATTCCATCATGGTGCTTCGTTGTTGGTAGAACATATTGCGCACCTGAGTATGCAAATAGTTCTGCCCATTGATCAGGATTGAATTTTTCTGCCTTCCATTGATCTAAGAAATCGTCATAGGGTGCGTTGCCATGAACTTTCTTATGATGTTCTTGCGCAGGTGAGCCCTCAATACGAATAGTGTTGAAATACCACTCGGCATATGGATTGTGTGGAAACCACGTTTTAGCTTCCATCGTGCCTAATTCACCAATTGGTTCGCCAAATGCAGGAACTGAATAAGCACCCCAGTGAATAAAAATGCCGAACTTTGCCTCGGTGTACCACTGTGGAACATCGCGCTTGAAACGATCCCAGTTCACTGCATCTGCCATTTTTCTCTCCTTTTAGTTGTCGTCTTACCAGTTGCGAAGCTGTACTGCTGATGGATTACCACCAAAATCTAGAACAATAACTGGCATTAGACCGCTGACTTTATTGCCTCGAACATTAATAATTATCTCTCCATCAGGATCAGGCACCTGCGCATCATGGATTGCGGTCCTGCGGGTGAACGAAAGTTCTTCACTACTTCCTAATACTTTTGCCGACTTGAGACGAGCAACCTTTACGCCACGAACTACAACGCTTTCTTGCGGAAGTGCAAAATTGTGCAAATAAATAATCTCTGCGCGCTGTGTCGAAGGTCCGTAATATTGCCAATCTTCTAGACCTGGGGTGACGTTTTCAATACTCTCTTTATTTACCTTCATCCAGAATGCTAAGTCTTCTAAAGTTTTAGCTTCTTCAGATGCCAAAGTGCCATCTGGTTTTGGTCCTACATTGAGAAGTAGATTTCCGCCGCGTGAGACAACTTCAATAAGAGTGCGCAAGATTTCATATGTTGATTTATACGTCTTATCGCTTGGAACATATGCCCATGAGTAATTGATGGTCATGCAACATTCCCATGGTTCATTCAGTGGTTTTGCTGGGATCCACTGCTCGGGAGTTCGATAATCCCCTTGAGTAAAAAGCCTGTCATTGATGAGTGTCTTTGGTGAGATTGAACGAATATGGTCTCCGAAATCTTTAGAGTTCCAAGTCTCATCACTGCGTTCCCATGCTCCGTCAAACCATAAAAGATCTACAGGGCCATACTCAGTCAATAATTCAGTCAATTGATCTTTTGTGTACTGTCGAAAGGTCTCCCATTGGTCTTGATTTCCAATCGGTGGACTAGTTCCAAAAATATAAGGGCGATATTCATCTTTCCATTCTAGATAACCCTCATGGCCCCAGTCTGCTAACGAATAATAGATTCCTACCTTTATTCCAACCTCACGTGCTGCATCAACATATTCGCGCAAAATATCTCGACCTGTTGATTGGAAAATTGAGGTTGAAATATTTTTACCACCAAATTTTGATGGCCAAATGGCCCAACCACTGTGATGTTTCGCAGTAAAAACAGCGTACTTACACCCTGCATCTTTTGCTTTTTGTAAGAAATCTTTTGGATTCCACTGCGTTGGATTAAAAGTACTTTCCGTGGAGCGATATTGATCAACTGTTACTAAGCCTCCGAGCGGTAATGCAAAATTGACGTCGCCGAGCATGGGCCATGACATTTCAATTCCCTGTTGGCTAGCATGATCAAGGCAAATAAAGAGCCCTAACCCGGCACCTGTAAACCACTCTGAACAACGTTGTTGATGACCACTGATAAGAGGATGAAATTCATTTAACCTCGGTGCTAACGCTTCCTTATCGAAAACATTAGTTTCAGTGGCCATCACAACATCAATCGTGTATGACTAGTTGAAAGCTACGACAGTTGGTCCTTCGACCTTTGGCGCTGCGATTGTCATTGAGATCTTTGAGCCGCTGCGTGTTACTGCAATTGCTCCGCCACCAAGAACTGTTGCACTCTTGATATCAACTGCACTCTCTGGTGCATCGAATTCAACTGAACCTGTTGCATCAATGATTGCGTAACGCTTCTTGCCATTAGCAGTCCAGCGAACCCAAGGAGAATCAGATGGCTTCACATCGTCTGCAACGCGAGATGCATAAATTGCTGCCTTGTTGACCGCAATCCATGCACCAATTCCTTCAAGTACTTTGCGCTGGAAGGCAGGAATTTCACCATCAGCTGTTGGGCCAACGTTGAGAAGAAGATTTCCTCCGCGAGAGACAATATCGATGAGGTGATGTTGAGCAGCATTGATGCTCATGTAGTGCTTCTCATCTTCAATTTGGTTGTAACCAAATGAGAGTCCGATGCCTCGACAGTTTTCCCATGCTGCGCCACTCTCGTTATCGAGTGAATGTTGGTACTCACTTGTCTTGTAATCAGAGTGAGGTACTCCCCAACGGTCATTGATAAC